>JAQTNW010000003.1:0-38264 GCA_028713655.1 Candidatus Methylacidiphilales bacterium
GGCACAACGCCATTCATGCGTTGACGCGCGGCCCCAAGTTTTGCGAGGAGGAAAAGGAGATCGCGCAAAAGACGCTTGAGATCCTGGAAATCTTCCATCTGGGCGCGCAGCGCGACAAGCCCTGCAAGAGCCTTGCCTACGGAGACCAGCGCCGCCTGGAGATTGTCCGCGCGCTGGCGACAAAGCCCCGTCTTCTGCTCTTGGACGAACCGGCGGCAGGCATGAACTCGAATGAGAAAGAGCAGCTCATGGGGCTGATCCGGTTTATCCGGGAAAAATTTAATATCGCCATTTTATTGGTCGAGCACGACATGAACGTCATCATGGGCATTTGCGAGCGTGTTTGCGTGCTGGACTACGGGGTCAAGCTCGCGGAAGGCCTTCCGGAACAGGTGAGGTCGGACCCGAAAGTCATAGAAGCGTACCTTGGGCGCGCGGCAAAAAAATGAACACGGACCTGCTTGAGATAACGGATTTGAAGGTTGCCTACGGGGCTATCCTGGCCCTGCACGGCATATCATTGAAAGTCGGGCAGGGAAAGATAGTGACATTGATTGGCGCCAACGGCGCGGGCAAATCCACCACATTGAACGCCGTCAGTGGGCTCCTGCCGCTGAGCTCCGGCAGCATTCGTTATGACGGCGTTGAAATTGCCGCGCGACCCGCGCATGAACGCGTCGGTTTGGGACTGTCGCAGGTTCCCGAGGGACGGATGGTTTTTTCCAATCTCACGGTGCGCGAAAATCTTCTCATGGGTGCCTATTGCAGGAAGGACCAGAAGGAAATTTCGAAAGACCTGGAGTACATCCACGCGATTTTTCCGCGCCTGAAGGAAAGGGAATCGCAGATGGCGGGTACGCTCAGCGGCGGCGAGCAGCAGATGCTGGCCATCGGACGCGCGTTGATGGCCAAGCCCAAATGTTTGATGCTCGACGAGCCGTCGCTCGGCATCGCGCCGATTTTGGTGGAAACGATTTTTGAAAAGATCATCGAAATCAACCGCGAACTCGGGATCGGCATTTTATTGATCGAGCAGAACGCCAACCTCGCGCTGGAAATTTCGCACTACGGGTATGTACTGGAGACCGGAAAAATTGTCCTGGAGGGGGAATCTTCAAGCCTGCGCCGGAACGAGCAGGTGAAGAAATGTTATCTGGGCGGGTGAATGGAGGGACGAGCGCCGTCTCGTCCCATTTTTTTCGTGCCCACCTCGACAACCCATTCAAAACAGCGAAGATCCTCGCATATTCTGTGAAATGTTAATTTTGCATTTCTCCAGATCTGCCGGTTGGCATATCAACAAACTTTTCACCGTGGATCGATTCGCGAATTTTGACGCAATCATCACAAAGTCGAATCGTGGCCACGGCCTCGTCCGGTATTTTAGAATTTAATATGTGGTAATCACTGGTAGTTGCGTCGCCACAAACGGAATCTTGCGTCTGGACTTCGCCAATAAAATCTGTGAACGCGGCGAAGCGGATCCCACCATCCTCATCCTCCCCATCGAACAGGTAATCCTGGATATTTTCATTAAATGCGGCATGGAGGAAAATGCTGTCCTTCTTTTTGGACACGGTGATCATCTCGTCAACGGCAAAGCGTTTCAGCTCCTTAAAATCCACCGATCCGGCATCCCATCGAAATGCAATTTGCTGGGTTCCCCAATTGCAATCATACACAAACACATCAAAATATTTCTCCAGCACCTTCATCGGATCATGTTTGAAATCGCCCCAATGATAATCGACCCAGGCGGAAGATGAGTTTATCGTGATGTGTGAAGACAGCGCACCCACCTGAGTTCGCGCTTTCCCTGACAACCTTCTTCCGACGACGTGAAATTCGTAATGTTGGTATTCGCTCATCGAACCAAACTCCTTCTCAAATGTTTCATATTGGGGCGCAATTTGGCGGCTTATATGCCGTATTGCAAAAAACCTTGGGCGGGACGCCCAAGCTACGGCAACTGCCAATAGACGATGCGCCCGCAATTTTCGCAGAGGATCAGCTTTTGCCCGCCCTTGGCTTGCAGGATGGTTTGCTGGGTGAGTTTCATGTGGCAGCCGTTGCAGTTCGTGCCGTGTATGATGGGGACGACCGCAATGTCGCCCTTGCTTTGCAGAATCCTGCGGTAAAGCGAAAGGTCGGGCGCTGGGATTTGCTTTTCGAGCTCGGCGGTCTCTGCTTTTAAATCTTTTATCTGCTGCTCGAGCACGGCCTTTTTCTTGAGAAGTTCTTCGCGGCGTGTGGCGGCGACTTTTTCGTAGTCCTTGACCTTGGCGCCTTCCGTGACGATATCCTTTTGCGCCTGTTCGTATTGTTCCATGAGCGTCAGCTCTTTGTCCTCGGTCTGGCCGATCTCCTGTCGGGCGCGTTCGATCTCATGGCCGAGCGCCTGGTACTCGTCGTTCTTTTTCGTTTGAAATTGCTGCGTCTCGTATTTGTGGATCGAGTCTTCCTTGGATTTAACCGCCAATTCGAGCTGCTTCCGGTCGCTTTCGATCTGGCGGGCCTTGAGCTTCAGGTCCTCGAAATCCCTGGACTGGTGCGCCAGACGGTCGGCAATCACCTTTTCTTCGTGGGGGAGGATGTCGAGTTCCTTTTGGGAGCGTTGGAGGCGGATATCACGTTCTTGTAGGATGAGAAGCTGCTCCAGGTGCGCGGACATAGTCTGAAGCTAAGAAAGGAAAGCGCCCACGGCTAGAAGAAATTTCAGGAAGTTATGAATGCCAAAGGGGATGTCTATCCGCCACCTCCGCACGGAGAATAAACTCGTCCGAGTGGGATAAATTCCGCAAGCAACAGGCAACCGAACGCGAACAATTACAGCGTTTGCTGTCTGGAATTCACGGGCTTCTGTCCAAATGCTGGGAAAAACGTTGGATGAATCGATGTTTATATTAAATATATCCAAATATACTTGAAATCGAGTATAAATAGGTATATTTAAATACAAATGGATCCGATCAAAAACCCCTTTTCCCCCGGTGCCGGGTCGCCGCCTCCCGAGTTGGTGGGCCGCGACCCCATTCTCGAGCAAGCACGGATTTTGCTCGGGCGGGTCAGGCAAAAGAGGCCCGAGAAAAGCATGTTGCTGACCGGACTTCGCGGAGTGGGCAAGACGGTACTGCTCAATGAGATTGAGTACATGGCAAAAACAGCGGGATACCGGACTATTGCCATCGAAGCGCACGAAGACAAAACCCTCGGGCCGTTGATCGCTCCTCACTTGCGCACACTTCTTTATGATTTGAATCGAATGGCTGGAGCTGGGAACAAGGTCAAGCGGGGGCTAGCCGTCTTGGGGAGCTTCGTGGGCGCCCTCAAGCTTACGGTGGGAGATGTTACGTTTGGATTGGACATTGATCCGGAAAAGGGAGCAGCCGACAGCGGTGATCTGGAGATTGATCTGCCCAATCTTTTTGCCGCCGTTGCTGAAGCGGCCGAAGAGAGAAAGACTGCGGTGGCCGTGTTGATTGATGAAATTCAATACTTCAATCAGAAAGAACTCGGGGCGCTAATCATGGCAATGCACAAGATGCAGCAGCGGCAGCTTCCACTTGTGCTGTTAGGGGCCGGCCTGCCAATTCTTCCCGGCCTTGCAGGCGACTCCAAATCGTATGCCGAGCGATTGTTTAACTTTCCAGACATTGGCGCACTGTCGAAAGAGGATGCCGCAAAAGCGTTGCGCGATCCAACACGGTCGGCGGGAGTGAAATTTGAAGATCAGGCACTGGCAGAAGTATTTCGGTTGACGAAAGGCTATCCGTATTTTCTCCAGGAATGGGGCTATCAGTCATGGAATTTGGCGGAAGCCAGCCCGATTACGCTGAAAACCGTCAAGGGGGCCACCGCGAAGGTCATTCCTCGACTCGATCAGAATTTCTTCCGCGTGCGTTTTGATCGTCTGACTCCCAGCGAGAAGAATTTCCTGAGGGCCATCGCCGAACTCGGTTCTGGGGCTCACAGAACCGGTGATATCGCAGATAGCTTGAGGGTGAAGATCAGCACGTTGGGGCCGGTACGGGCCAAGTTAATCAAGAAAGGAATGATCTACAGTCCCGCGCATGGCGACATGGCGTTCACAGTGCCGTTGTTCAACGAGTTCATGATTCGGGCGATTCCAGAGTTCAAACCGTAATCATCGTCATTATGATTCCTTATCAAGTGTCTTGGTTTCGGCAATGGGTCGGGACAGGATCACGCTCGGGTAGTTTGTGCGCGGGCGCCAGTCGCATTCACCAACCACCTGATAGCCCCAGCGACGGTAAAACTCGATCAGGTCGGTCGCGGGAGCGGCTGTGTCGAGCGCGATGACCCGGCCGCCGTGCGCCGCCGCATAAGTCAGGGCGGCCTGGTGCAGACGACTGCCAATTCCCATGCCTTGAAACTGCGGTGAAACGGCAAACTGAAAAAGGGTCCAGGTGTCTGGATCGCGGAACAATTCAATAGGCGACTCAGGCTGGGGAGGGCGGACTGTAATCGTTCCGACAATTGCGCCGTTGAGCTCGGCGATCAAGCCGTGGCCGAGGGCAAAGCGTTTGGCGGTGTCTTCCGGAGTTTGGTGCGTGGCCCAGTAGCGAAGATCCTTGGCGGCGTGTTTGGAATAGGCGGCATGGATCAGCCCGGTCAGGGCTGCCATATCGTCAGTGGCAGAAAGGGGGCGGATCAGGATGAGGCCGTTGACCTCGGTCAGGTTCTGGTTCGGCTCGTTTTTCATTAATGGAGATTATTCGCGATCAATGAAACCCCATTTTCAAGGGACAATTATGGGGCAACTTTCTTGAGCAATCTTGCGCAGTAGTTGTTCAGACTGTCTCCTTCCTGCATGGCCCGGATGGCCAGAAGATGGTGAAGTTCCGATCCGACGCGCAACACAAATTTGCCGCTGTATTCTTTCGAGAAGCCTGGGGATGGAAGCGTCCTGCCTTCCTTGTTGTACAGATCAACCCACTCTTCGACGATCCTGCACAGTTGGCGATAGACGTTTTCTTCCTTTTTGCCATGACAACTGGGGCCGATCAGCGGAGGTGCGCTGCCAATAAAGCATTGGTCTTCCTCGCTCCATTCGACGACTTTGATGTAATCGCTGGCTTTGATCTTTTTCATTTGGCGCTCTCCTGGATTTTCCGTTTCACTTCCTTTTCCTGGTAGTGGCGGGCGTCATCGCCGGGTTGTCCAGACACCGTCACACGCAGCCCTTTCGGATGTTCATAATTACGATGGCTGCCATTGCCGCCTCGATTCACAAAACCCGCCCGTTCAAGGTCTGCAAGAAGCTGCCGTATCTTTCGTGGCGCAAAAAAGATAGTATCATAACGATACTATCAGGCAAGGGCAAAAAGGCCGTTTCGCTCCAAGACTGCCAAGCGCGCGAAGGAGGCGCCCGGCAAATTTAAACATCCGTGTTTATCCGTGCTATCCGCGGTTAAAATTTCCGCTTTCCGATATTTTTTTGCGCCACGTGATCAGAAACATCGGAAAATTCAAAATTCATGACAATGACGTGCGATGATATGATTTTGATATTCGCCATCGAGCTCACAGAAGTAGCCGCTCCAGCCCCAAACCCGGACGATGAGGTTTTTATGCCGTTCGGGATGTAACCGGGCGTCGAGCAGGGTTTCCTTGTTCAGAGTGTTTAATTGCAATTGCTGGCAGCCGAGCGTGGCAAAGGCCCGGACAAGTGCGCCTACTTTTGACAGGGCATCGTCTCCCCGGAAGACAGTATCGGACAACTCCATTGTGATCGGGCCTCCGTTGCAAATCCGGCGGAAGTCGATCGCGCTGAAGGTGCGCAGTTCGCTGAAAGGTCCGTCAATCAGAACACCCGGAGCCGGGGCGAGGCTGCAGCCGAAGTAGTCTCCTTCATGCCGCCCATCCGCTGTGGCGCCCACGGATGGTTCGAGCATTCCCTTTTTCTTCGCAAGCCAAATGTAGAACATCGCCGATCCCGATCCGGGGCGCACAATTCCTCCGCGTCCGTTGTCCGGGATGGCTTCGCAGGCGTCAGCGAACCAGTCGAAAAGATTTTTGAGCATGAGATCGGGCAGGTCATGATCGTTTCCCGACTTTTGGCAGTTCTGAAGTTTTTGGCGCAGGGTTGGGTTATTCTGAAAATCGGATTCCAATGCCATGAGCAGTTCCTTCCTGTCACAAGCGTCCTCATCGAAAACCAGGGTTTTGACGGCGGTCAGGGCATCGGCCGCGTTGGTCGAGCCGCTTCCGTGGATTCCGTAGTTGTAATATTTTGCCCCTCCGTTGTTGAAGTCCTTGCCTTTCTCAAGACAGCCTGTCATCAGCGCAGAGTAGTAAGGATTTGGAGGCCAAAATTTACTTGGTCTCTTGTCGTTGATGAACAAGTTGACCTGCTCCGCAATGTTGCTTTTGGTGAGTTCCAGTATTTTTTCAAATTCGGAATTCTCCGCCAACCCCTGACGGATGGCTTTGTCAACCGCTGCCGGGAAGGAGAGCGCGTTGATGTTCGGCACGTCCATTCCAGTACCCGGAATGATAAATTCCCAGCAGGCCGCCACGGTGTAATCCCGGGCGTCTTCCAAAGAATATTGATGCGCGACAAGGGCTGGTATGACGACATCGTCGTTTGAGTATTGGGGAAATCCCAGTCCCATACGGGTCAGCTTCGCCGCCTCCACGAGCAACTCGGGATTCGTTTTGCTTGTGACGCGAAGGTTCAGCTTCGGATCGATCATGTTAACGTCCCGGGAAACGCGCAGACACATCCATGTCAGCGGATTTTCGCCGGGAGAGCCGTCACGCTTCATGCCTCCGAGCATCAGCGACTGTCCATTGTCCCCCACCTGCACACCGGGATACAAATCGGAATCTTTGTTGAGCGATATGAAGAACTCCGCAAGAAGCTCCTCAGCCTGCTCCGTGGTGAGGCGTTTCGCATCAAGATCCATGCGCATATAGGGCCACATGTACTGGTCGAAACGTCCCAGCCCAACATGCATGGCCCCGCTCATCCATACTGCTGCATGAAGAATGCGAAGACTCTGCAATGCTTCATGAAAACCTCCGGGCTTTCCAGCAGGCACACGAGCAAGGATTGCGGCGACTTCCTCCATTCCCAGCGTCCTGGCTGCCTTGGCATATTTCTCGGTCAAAATCAAAACCGCATCAATGCTCTCGATTGCCGCATCCAGAAATTCCGTGGCCTGCACATCCCGCGCAAACCTCTTTCGCGCGGCCAGTGCCGCTTCCCTGCGTCCTAGAAGCCCCTGGGAAAGAGCCATGTCCCAATCGGCGCAAACATTCTCCATCGGGAAGCCGACACGAAGCCCTTCTTCCTCGCAGCGCTTCCGAATGTCCTCGGGAACCATCTGGTCCCCCGCATGAGGAAGCGTCCGGGCGAAGACAATCCGTTCATCCGGAAAGATGACGGGCGTTTCGGCTTCGCAGAACCGCAGAAGTTTTCGGGAAATACGCCGCGACCAGGAAAGGCCTTCTCTTTCGCATTCCTGCGTCACGTCAATCTTGTCTTCTCGACGCAGTTCATTGTAGGCGCCACCTGCCTTTCTCGTCCTCGCCTTGATCTCATTCAGCCGCTCATTCATAGGTTTCAATTGTTATGTTGGAATTGTTTCAAAGCGCTTTTGCGTGGATTCCGGCGTCCTTAAAAATCAATGTGTCGGCGCGGCATGGCTGTGACTCGTCCCAATCGGGCTTAAACTCCATTCCGCAAGCCTTGTATTTTCCTCCTGCAGCGCGATTGTAGGAAAGTAAATCCACTCGAACCAACCCGCGCTTTCCGCGCAAGAACCCGGCAATCGCCCTGAGGTTTTCCTCCGTATCAGTCACACCGGGCACCAAAGGCACCCGCACAACGAATGGAGTGTCCAGTGAACCCAATATCTCCAAGTTTCTTAAAATCGGCCCGTTATCCACCCCAGTGAAATGCCGATGCCGCTCAGGATTCATCACCTTCAAATCAAAATAAACCAACTGACAACGGGCCGCGACTTTTTCAAACACATGTGCGGGCGCGTAACCGGAAGTCTCTATAAGCACATGCACGAGGTCCAGCGGCGCTATCACATCCAGCAGAAAATCCGCCTGCATCAGCGGTTCCCCTCCCGAGAAGCTCACCCCGCCGCCCGAACTCCGGAAAATATCGGCCTGGCGATTCAACCGTTGCGCCAAATTCTCGGCAGTCCACACCCGGCCCGCAACACGGTCTCCCGATGCGCTGTGAAGAATCTCCGGGTACGTTTTTTGACCTTCCGGATTGTGGCACCACGCGCACCGCAATGGACATCCCTTGAGGAAAACTGTCGTCCGCAACCCCGGCCCATCGTGAACGGTAAACTCCCGGATGTCGAAGACCGTGCCTGTCTTCATCTCGCTGGGATTGGTTGCTCGAAGTTCCGCTCCGGCGGAACTGGCATTGCCCGGAATATTTCCCGCCGGCGTTTTGAGGGAAGGATCACATTGCGGCGAGTTCATTATATTGGATCTCATTAGTCCGGGACTAATTTTTGATAATAGAGCGTGATGGAATTATTAACAATGAGATGGAGCGTATTGATTTTTGAGAACCTTTGCTAAATTTACCCAGAGAAAATGATTTTTTGTGTTGGAAAATGAGATGTATTCCGAATAAAAAGCTAATACCCATACAAGTTGCGCTGATAGTGGAGACCTCGGTCATCCACAGACGCATCGTGGCTTTGTTCGCACTCCGGAAGAATCCGTCCTTTGGCGGACGTTAAACCTGTGCTCCTTTGCAGCGGTGAACAATGCACAGCTTTCACTTGCAATCCGGGGGAGAGCGGACACATTTCCCCCTTTATCCATCATGCCGACGCAGGAACAGATTCTGGAATCGCTCAAGCAGGTCAAGTATCCCGGGTTCAGCCGGGATATTGTATCCTTCGGGCTGGTCAAACAAATCGCCGTCGATGGCGGTGCGGTCCAGGTGTGGATGGAAGTCACGACGAGCGACCATCAAGTCCCCATCGTCATCCAGCAGGATTCCATTGCAGCTTTGAAGTCATTGCAGGGAGTCAAGTCGGTCGATGTGCAGGTCAAGACGGCAGCTCCGTTGAAGGCGGTCATGGGCGCGGGCGGCGCGCCGGTGCAACAAGGCATCCCCGGCGTCCGGCATATTCTTGCGGTGGCGAGCGGCAAGGGCGGGGTCGGAAAATCGACGGTGGCAGCCAACCTCGCTGCGGCGCTTTCCAAACAGGGATTGAAGGTAGGCCTTTGCGACTGCGATCTGTACGGCCCGAGCATCGGAATGATGTTTGGAACCCTGGAACGTCCGAAGGTGACCGAGGATGAAAAAATCCATCCGATTGAATCGCGCGGGTTGAGATTGATGAGCATGAGTTTCCTTGTGGAGGAAGAGGCGCCGGTGATTTTGCGGGGCCCGATGGTCACCCGCTACACCCAACAATTTTTGCGCAACGTGAATTGGGGCGATTTGGACGTGCTGGTGCTGGATTTGCCGCCGGGCACGGGCGACATTCAATTGACCATCGTGCAAACAGTGGCGTTGACGGGAGCGCTGGTGGTGACCACGCCTCAGGAAGTGGCGTTGATCGACGCGCGCAAGGCGGTGAAGATGTTCGAAAGGGTGAACGTCCCGATTCTGGGCATTGTGGAAAACATGAGTTACTTTATCTGTCCCGACAACGGGAGACGTTACGATATCTTTGGCACGGGGGGAGGGAAGCGCGAGGCGGGAAAGCTTGGGGTGCCGTTGCTGGCGGAAGTTCCGCTGGAAATGACGACGCGCGAGTCCGGGGATGCGGGGTTGCCAGTGGTCTTGGCGAAGCCTGAAACGGCGGCAGCGAAGGAGTTTATTCAGATGGCCGCAAAAATTAAATCGATTCTTGCGGCAACGGTGGTATAAGAAGTCATTGATGGAAAAGGACTTGCCCCCGCTGAATTGCGAGTTTGATTTAGTTGTCTAAAGCTTTAGCGGGATATACGATTGACAGAAACAGGGATTTTCGTGTGAATGAGGATGGTTACGTTTATGGCTTCTGGCTCTACTGATACGGAACAATATTTTAAGAATTCGGCCTTGTACCGCGAATTTCTCGCAGAGCGCGAAGAAATCCTGAAGCACAAGTGGATTGAAAGCGAGAAGGCCGGACACGATATTGGGTTTGAAAAAGCGTTGCTGGACTGGATAGTCAAGCATCGCTCCAGTTGGCGGAACGACAGGCAGCAGCCTCACGTTTGAGCTTGGTTAGGTTGGGAGCCTTTAATATGGCCCGGAGAGGCCATGAAGGGAGAAGTTGAAAAAGAAAGTTATTTTGGATGCGGCGGCCTTGGACCGCTCGCTGAGCCGTCTGGCTCATGAAATTCTGGAGCGCAGCCCCGAAAACGCGCCTCTCGGTTACATTGGAATTCACACCCGTGGCATTCACCTGGCTGAAAGGCTGGCCAGGCTGACGAAAAAAATTGATCCCGCGCGCCCGACCCTGCCGCTGGGGCAACTGGACATTTCCTTTCACCGGGATGACATGGGCCGCAACCTCGCGGCGCCCAAAATCACCGACATCCCGTTCAACATCGACAAGGAACTGATCATTCTGGTTGATGACGTGCTGTGCAGCGGACGCACAATCCGGGCGGCGCTCAACGCGCTGGTGGACCATGGCCGGGCGCAGGCGGTGCGCCTGGCGGTCCTGGTGGACCGGGGGCACCGCCAACTGCCGATCCGCGCGGATTTCGTGGGCAAAAACATCCCGACCGCGCCCGGCGAAAATGTCGTGGTGCATTTGAAAGAGGTGGACGGCGTGGATGAAGTCGTGGTGGAAGGAGGCGAGTCATGAAGTGGTCGCGAAAAGACCTGCTGGAGATCCGCAGCCTGAGCAAGGAAGAGATACTGCTCTTGCTCGACACGGCGGCCTCGTTCAAGGAAATTCTGCAGCGGCCTATCAAGAAGGTGCCGTCGTTGCGGGGCAAGACGGTGGTGAATTTGTTCATCGAGCCCAGCACGCGCACGCGGGTTTCGTTTGAGCTGGCGGCCCAGCGCCTGAGCGCGGACGTGGTCAGCATTTCAAAGGAAAGCAGCAGTTTCAAAAAAGGCGAGACGTTGAAGGACACGGCGTTGAATCTTCAGGCGCTCAATGCCGACTTCATCATCATCCGGCACAGCGCGGCGGGGGCGGCGCAATTTTTGGCGGACCGCTTGAAGACCTCGGTCATCAACGCGGGCGACGGCGCGCATGAGCATCCGACGCAGGCGCTGCTCGACACGTTCACGATCCGGGAAAAACTGGGCGATGTGGCGGGGAAACATGTGTTGATCGTGGGCGATATTTTATACAGCCGCGTGGCGCGTTCGAACATCTGGGCGCTGACGAAGCTTGGCGCGAAGGTAACGCTTGTCGGCCCGGCCACGCTTCTGCCGGATATTTTCAGGCAGATGGGCGTGGAAGTCGCCCATGACCTGGACGGGGTTTTGCCCGGCGCGGACGTGATCAATCTGCTGCGCATCCAGCATGAGCGGCAGCGCACGACCTTGTTTCCGTCCCTCGGCGAATATATTGCGGTGTATGGCTTGACCCAGGCGCGGTTCAAGCGTTGCAAGCCGGGGATCCTGATCATGCATCCGGGGCCGATGAACCGCGGGGTTGAAATCGACAGCGATCTGGCAGACGGCCCGAACTCGGTGGTGCTGGAGCAGGTGACCAACGGGTTGGCGGTTCGCATGGCGGTCCTTTATCTGCTGAGCGGCGGGTCCTTTTCCGAAACCGAGGGAATGAAATGAAAAAGGCCTATTTATTCAAAGGCGGCCGGGTGATCGATCCTGCCAATTCGGTGGATGAAATTCGCGATCTCAGAATCGAGGACGGCAGGGTGGTGAAGGAATTCAGCATGGCGGCGAAGCCGGAGGAAATCGACGTGAAGGGCAAGGTGGTTTGCCCGGGGTTGATCGACATCCATGTGCATCTGCGCGAGCCGGGGCAATCCGCGAAGGAAACAATCGAAAGCGGGACGCAAGCCGCGGCGGCCGGAGGTTTCACCTCGGTCGTGGCAATGCCGAACACATCGCCGCCGGTGGACGGCGTCAACACCGTGGCCTGGATTTTGGAGCGGGCGAAGGCGAAGGGCGTGGTCAACGTCTATCCGACGGGCTGCATTTCACAGGGGATGCAAGGCGAGCTGTTGGCGCCTATCGGATCGCTATGGAAGGCCGGGGTTGTCGCGATCACGGACGACGGGCGCTGCATCCAGAACAACGAGCTGATGCGGCACGCGCTGGAATACGCCAAAATGTTCAACCTGCCGGTGATGGACCACTGCCAGGACTATCCTCTTTCCGCCGACGGGGTGATGAACGAGGGGTATTGGTCCGCGGTCCTGGGCCTGAAGGGGTGGCCGGCGATTGCGGAGGAGGTCATCGTGGCGCGCAATGCGCTGCTGGCCGAACTGACCGGCTGCCATGTGCATTGCCAGCATGTGACCACGGCGGGCGCGGTGCGGATCATCCGCGAGGCCAAGGAACGGGGCGTTCCGATCTCGGGTGAGGTTTGTCCGCATCATATTTGCCTGACAGATGAGAAGCTGCAAAATTACGATTCAAATTTCAAGATGAACCCGCCGTTGCGCACGCCGCGGGACATCAAAGCCCTGCTGGACGGGGTGAAGGACGGGACGATTGAGTATCTTGCCAGCGACCACGCCCCGCACTGCAATTACGAGAAGGAAGTCGAAATCGACGACGCGCCGTTTGGCGTTGTGGGTTTGGAAACCGAACTGGCGTTGTTCCACACGCACCTGGTGCTGGCGAAAGTGCTCACCCTGCAGCAGATGATCGAGCGCCTCACCGTAAAGGCTGCGGAGCTTCTTCACCTGCCGAAAGGCACGTTGCAGGTGGGGGCGGAGGCCGATGTGACGGTCTTCGATCCTGCGTTGAAATGGACGGTGGACAAGGCGAAGTTTTTGTCTAAATCCCATAATACTCCTTTTCATGGCATGGAGCTGACCGGGCGCGCCGTCATGACGATGGTGGGGGGCCGGTTGGTCTGGACGCTGGAGAAGGGGATTCTGTGATGGATAAAGTGAGGGGTATGACCTCCCAAAGGCCGAATTAACATGTCACTGGCGATATTAGCATTGGAAGACGGCGCGGTGTTTCGCGGCGTGTCGATCGGCGCGGAAGGAACGAAAACCGGCGAGGTTTGTTTCAACACCTCGATGACCGGCTACCAGGAAATTCTGACGGACCCGTCTTATAAAGGCCAGATCGTCACGCTGACCTATCCCGAGATCGGCAATTACGGCATCAATGAAGCCGACGTGGAGTCGGGGCGCCTGCATGTGAGCGGCCTTGTGGTGCGCGAACTTTCGCCCGTGGCCAGCAATTTCCGCAGCCAGAAGGATCTTTCAACCTATCTCAAGGAGAACGGGATTCCCGGCATCCAGCACATTGACACGCGGGCGCTCACGAAAAAGTTGCGCGTCACCGGGGCGATGAAGGGTGTGCTGACCACGAAGAACATTTCGGATGCGGAGGCGGTGAAGATCGCGCGGGAATGGCAGGGGTTGTTGGGGGTCGATTATGTGAAGGAAGTCACCTGCCGGGAGGCGTTTCACTGGGACCCCGAGGGCCGGCAGCGGGCGACCTGGCATGACAATCACGAACTGGAACGCGATCCCGCATTGGGCGCTGTTCCGGCGGCGAAATATAAAATTGCGGCCTATGACTTTGGCATCAAGTACAATATTTTGCGGCGCTTGCGGGAGCAGGGTTTTGACGTGACGGTGGTTCCGGCGACGGCCACTGCCGCGGAGGTTTTGCGGCTGGACCCGGACGGGATTTTTCTGTCGAACGGCCCGGGAGACCCGGCGGCGCTGGGTTACGCTCATAAGGCTATTAATGAATTGCTAGGCAAGAAGCCGTTGTTTGGCATTTGCCTGGGGCACCAGATCCTGGGGCACGCGCTGGGGGGCCGGACGTTCAAGCTGAAGTTCGGCCACCGCGGCGGCAACCAGCCGGTGAAGGACCTTCGCAGCGGCCAGGTGAGCATTACGGCCCAGAACCACGGATTCGCGGTCGATACCGCGTCGCTGGACGCCTCGAAGGTCGAGGTGACGCATGTCAATTTAAACGATGGCACCTGCGAGGGGATGCGGCACAGGGAAGTGCCGGCTTTCTCAGTGCAATACCATCCGGAAGCATCTCCGGGCCCTCATGACGCGAATTATTTTTTCGCGGAATTCAGGAATGAGGTTGAAAGGCACCGCTTAAACCGCTAGTATTGCATTTTTACATATTCATCGGATTGGAAATAATCATGCCACGCCTCATTGTTAAATCGCCCGAATTTGAAGGGCAAATCTTCGAGCTCAACGGAACGAAATTGACCGTCGGGCGGACGGAAGATAACTCCATCCACATCCGGCATCCCAGCGTGTCCAGCCATCATGCCGAACTGCGGCTTGAAGGGGGCGACTACAAGCTGGTGGATTTGAATTCGACGAACGGCACCCGTGTGAATGATGAGCGCGCGACCGAGACCATGCTGCGCAACCAGGACCTGGTGATGTTTGGCAATATTTTGCTCGCCTATCAGACCGAAAATGTCATGAGCGCACCGCCGCTGCCGGGCGTCGCGTCACGGGTCCGCCTGGCCGCGGGTGGCGCTACGTCGTGTCCGGCAACGTTTGTCAATCTGGCGCCGTTTCCCAGGAAGCGGATGGGGACAGGCGGGTTTCCGGTGCTGATTTTGTTGGGGGTTTTGATTGCGCTGGGTGGCGCCGGCTATCTGGCCTATCAAATATTCATGGGTTGAATCCACGAACACATTTTTCACCGCGAAGAACGCAGAGGAAAAACAAGGTTTAACGCAAAGCCGTCCGCCAGAGGACGGATTCGTCCGGAGTGCGAACAAAGACGCAATTTTACCTTTACACACGAGTTTCCATGCAACTCCGACATGAGTCGCGAGTAAAAAGCGTCCGCCGTGGCGGACGCACTCCAAAATTTCCGGTTCAAAGTTCCACGCCGAGACTTCTCAAGTGGTCGATGACCTGAGATTGGCTCAAGCCCTCTATTTCCAACACCTTGCGCCTGGAGCTCTGGCCCGAAACCAGCCGCACCTGTCGGCGGGGGACTTTGAAGGTTTCGGCCAGGAATCGGAGCAGGGCGTCGTTGGCGGCGTTATCGACCGGGGGCGCCTGGAGCGCGATTTTCAGGTTGTGATCGTGCAGGCCGAGGATTTTGTTCCGGGAAGCGCGGGGACAGAGGTAAATGGCGAGCTGGCAGCCGGCAGGGGTTTCGGAAATATTCAGAAAAATTACGGTAAGATGTTGACAGTTATTCCTAAAATACCTAGAACACTCGTTCCTCGAATTGTCAAACTTGGAGTGTGCCCTGATGCCACTTCAGGTGTTTTTAGCAATTTGGGGGCGGTGTTGCAATTATTTTCGGGTTGGAAGGATTGTGGTACTTCGGCCTGCCCACGTAGCTCAGTTGGTAGAGCACGTCCTTGGTAAGGACGAGGTCGACGGTTCAATCCCGTTCGTGGGCTCGTAAATAATTGAAATGCCGACGGGTCCCGGGAAGGGCCCAAGTAAAAATTAGAACAAATGTAAGGAGCAGTTTCTAAAGGAGGAAAACCCGCCGGCCCAAGCCGGTTTGATTAGAACTTAAAGGAGCATTATGGCTAAAGAAGCATTCACAAGAAATAAACCGCACGTCAATATCGGCACCATCGGACACGTGGACCATGGAAAAACGACACTGACGGCCGCCATCACAACAATTTTGTCCAAGAAGGGTTTCGCTGAAGCGCGCGATTATTCCTCCATTGATAACGCTCCTGAAGAAAAAGAGCGCGGCATTACGATCAACACCACGCACGTCGAATATCAGACGGAAAACCGCCACTACGCGCACGTGGATTGCCCCGGCCACGCCGATTATGTGAAGAACATGATCACCGGCGCCGCCCAGATGGACGGAGCCATTCTGGTTGTCAGCGCCGCTGACGGCCCGATGCCCCAGACCCGCGAGCACATCCTCCTGGCCCGCCAGGTCGGCGTTCCGGCCCTGGTCGTTTTCATGAACAAGGTTGATATGGTCGATGATCCGGAATTGCTGGATCTGGTGGAACTCGAAGTCCGCGAGCTTTTGACCAAGTATGAATACCCCGGCGACACGATCCCGATTGTGAAGGGTTCCGCCTTGAAGGCCCTCGAATCCGGCGATCCCGCCAGCGAATACGGCAAACAGATCCTCGAACTGATGAAGGCCGTGGATGATTACATCCCGATGCCCGAGCGCGCGAAAGACAAACCGTTCCTCATGGCGGTTGAAGACGTGTTCAACATCGCAGGTCGCGGCACAGTAGCCACCGGTCGTGTGGAACGCGGCGTGCTGAATCGCAACGAAGAAATTGAAATTGTCGGCATCAAGCCCACCGTGAAAACGGTTGTGACCGACATTGAAATGTTTCGCAAGATCCTGGACAGCGCGGAAGCCGGCGACAACGTCGGTGTTTTGCTGCGCGGTGTGAAGAAGGAAGACGTCGAGCGCGGCCAGGTTCTGGCCAAGCCGGGTTCGATCACCCCCCACACCAAGTTCAAAGCGACGGTTTATGTGTTGAGCAAGGATGAAGGCGGCCGTCATACGCCGTTCTTCAACGGGTACCGCCCCCAGTTTTATTTCCGCACGACGGACGTGACGGGCGTGGCCAAGCTCAAAGAAGGCGTTGAAATGGTGATGCCGGGCGACAACGTGGATTTGGAAGTCGAGTTGATCACCCCGATCGCCATGGAGCAGCAAATCCGTTTTGCCATCCGTGAAGGTGGACGAACAGTCGGCGCCGGTCGTGTGACCGAGATTATCGCCTGAGCGGTCCTATTGCGGCTTGAATTTGGGATGCCAAACTCCGGATTTTCCGGGGTTTGGCTTTCCCGTCAGGAGAAGTATTAATAAAGGGCAGTAGCTCAATTGGTAGAGTAGCGGTCTCCAAAACCGTCGGTTGGGGGTTCGATTCCCTCCTGCCCTGAGTCACTGTGCTATTTGAAATGAAGTCATTAATGATTGGAGACAACCTGGTGCTGACGGTGGTGGTCTATGGCCTGATCCTTCTGGTTTTGGGCCTTGGCCTTGGATACCGGAGCCAGATCGCCAAATTTTTCGGCGAAGTGAAGTCGGAACTGGCGAAATGCACCTGGCCGTGGGACCCGGAACAGACGGGCCTGCGCAAGTACAAGATGCTCATCGACTCCACGGTGATTGTTTGCATCACCGCATTGTTATTGGCGGGGTACACGACGGGCTTTGATTTTGTAATTACGAATTTGATCAGCGGTCTGACCAAGCTGGTGGTCCGCATTTGAAGACATTGGAATGAACGACGAAAACACAACCTCGCAGCCGTCCCTGGAAACCCAGGCAGAGCCGCCCGCACAGAAGCATCCCTCCCAGTGGTTTGCGCTCCATGTGCTGTCCGGCCAGGAAAGCAACGTGTTCAAGCACATGAGCAGCCGCCTGCGCTCCGAGGAAATGGGCGATTATATTTACGAGATCATCATCCCGACGGAGCGCGTTTCGGAAGTCAAGCGCGGCAAAAAGATCGAGACCGACCGCAAGTTGTATCCCGGTTACGTTTTCGTGAACATGCATTTGCTGGATGAAAACAAGGAATTGGTCGGCAAGACTTGGTATTTCGTGCGGGAAACCCCCGGAGTGATCGGCTTTGCCAACGGCGAAAACCCGATTCCGATGCCGCAGAGCGAAGTGGATGCGATGCTGGCCCAGGTGCGCGAAAAAGAAGACAAAGTCGTGCCGAAGATTCTGTTCACCCTTGGCGACCGCGTTCGCGTGGGCGACGGGCCGTTCGAGGGCCAGGAAGGCGTGATTGAGGGAGTGGATGAAGCCCGTGGCCGCGTGCATGTGGCCGTCAGCATTTTCGGGCGCTCCACCCCGGTGGAACTGGAATATTGGCAGGTTGAAAAAATCTAACAATTCAGATTTGGAATTTCGGACTTAAATTTGGAACAAGATTATGGCTAAGGAAATTGTCGCACAGATCAAATTGCAGATCCCGGCCGGGCAGGCAAACCCGGCGCCTCCGGTCGGCCCCGCGCTGGGGCAGGCGGGCGTGAACATCATGGCGTTCTGCAAGGAATTCAACGCCAAAACGCAGAAGGAAGCGGGCAATATTTTGCCCGTCGTCATCACCGTTTACAAGGACAAGTCGTTCACTTTCATCACCAAATCGCCCCCGGCGGCGGCGCTTTTGAAAAAGGCGGCCAATATCGCCTCGGGTTCGAAGGAGCCGAACAAAATCAAGGTGGGCAAGGTGACCCGCAAACAGGTGCAGGAGATCGTCAAAGTCAAGATGAAGGATTTAAACGCCCGGTCCGAGGAAGCCGCGTTCCGCATTATTGCGGGTACCGCGCGCCAGGCAGGCATTGAAATAACAGATTAATTTTTTACGACGGGATCCGGCCGGGCGGCCGTTCCCTGCAGTAGGAGACCCGCGGGTAACCAAGGGTCGATTGAACTACAAAGGAAAAAGAAAGACCATGGCAACCAAACGCAGCAAACGATATAAAAAGGCGGCGGAGCTGATTGATAAAAAGAAAAGCTACGCCCTCAAGGACGCGGTACAGCTTTTGAAAAAGCTGCCGTCCGGAAAAAGCGACGAAACGGTAGAACTCAGCTTCAACCTCGGGGTGGACCCGCGCCAGAGCGACCAGATGGTGCGCGGCACGGTGGCGCTGCCCAACGGTTCGGGCCAGAAAGTGCGCATCCTGGTGTTCGCCAAAGGCCAGGCCGCGGACGCAGCCCGGAACGCCGGAGCAGATTACGTCGGTTTCGAGGACTTGATCAAAAAGATCAATGAGGGATTCCAGGATTTCGATGTGGCTGTGGCCACTCCCGAAGCGATGATTGAGGTTCGGAAACTCGGCAAGGTGCTCGGACCCCGCGGACTGATGCCCAACCCGAAGACCGGCACGGTCACGGAGGACACGGCCAAGGCGGTGCAGGAATGCAAGGCGGGCCGCGTCGAATTCAAAATCGACAAGACATCCAATATTTCGGTGGTTTGCGGCAAGATTTCATTTGATGAGGCCAAGCTGGAACAGAATGTGGCGGCGGTATTGCAGGCTGTCAGCCGTGCCAAGCCATCGAGCTCGAAGGGCCGCTACATTCAAACCTGCGTGCTGTCCTCAACCTATTCGCCCGCCATATCGGTGGATGCGGAATCTGTGGCGGCAGCCAACTAATTTTTGGAGATAACGGACATGAGAAAAGAAAAACTGGGTATTGTTAAAAATGTCGGAGTCTGGCTCGAGGGATCTCCTTATTTGATCGTCGCGGATTACACCGGAATGAAAGTGGAGCAGTTCAGCGAACTGCGCAACCGCCTCGCCGGCGCCAAAGCCGAAGTGCATGTGGTGAAGAACACCTTTTTGCGCAAGGCGTTGAAGGAAGTCGGGCTGCCTGACCTCGATTTGCATCTCCAGGGCCAGACCGCCGTGGTGTATGGCGAATCCGAGGTGTCGTCCGCAGCCAAGGTGTTGAAAAATTTCAAGTCTGAGTTCGAAAAACCTGCCATCCGCGTGGGCATCGTGGACCGGTCGGTGATGAGCATGGAGAACATCCTGGCCATTGCTGATCTGCCGTCCCGCGAGGTCTTGCTGGCCCAGTTGCTGGGCCTCATCAATACCCCGGCCACGCGTTTGGCAAGCATCATTCGTGTGCCGGCGTCGCAGCTCGCGCAGGTGCTCAAGGCAAACTCGGAGAAGACCGAATAAACAATTTGGGTGGTGCGCCTGACAGCGGCCGCCCGAGCAAACAAAGGCATGTGCCTTTTCTAGCCCGAAAGCCTTTTCGGGATAATTGGGGGACGGGTGTCGCCCGCTAGAAAGGCCGAAACCTGGAAAAAAGTCCGAGGACTTGGTCCGAGGACAGAAAAAAATATGGCAGATCTGGATACAATCGTGAGCCAACTGAGCTCGCTGACCGTTTTGGAAGCATCCCAACTGGTCAAGAAACTGGAAGAAACCTGGGGCGTGAGCGCAGCGGCTCCCGTGGCGGTGGCGGCAGCCTCCGGCGGCGGTGCAGCAGCGGCTCCGGTTGAAGAAAAGTCGGCCTTCGACGTGATTTTGAAGGATGCCGGCGCGAACAAGATCGGCGTGATCAAGGAAGTGCGCGCGGCGGTTCCCGGACTGGGCCTGGCGGAAGCCAAAGCCCTGGTTGAAGGAGCTCCCAAGACCCTCAAGGAGGGTGCGACCAAGGAAGAAGCAGCTGAGATCAAGAAAAAGATCGAAGCCGCAGGCGCCAAGGTTGAGATCAAGTAATCTCAAAATCCTTTTGGGAAGCGGGTCCGTGAACGGGCCCGCTTTCTCAGAAGGCAGCAATGGCAGAGTGAGTATTTTTTGGGCCAGCCCCGAAGGTTTTCGGGGTCAAAGGCCCGTGTTGAATTGAAGAACAGTCAGAAAAAGGCAAACGTATGGTAACGGCAAACACCGGTGAGCGAATTAATTTCGGAAAAATCAGCGACGCGATCGATATTCCGAATCTGATCGAGGTTCAGCTGAAATCCTACGAGGATTTCCTGCAGACCAACATTGCCCCGAATCGGCGCAAAAACGAGGGCCTCCAGGCCGTGTTTTCCGAGGTTTTCCCGATTGAAAGTTACGACGAGAAAATCAAGCTCGAGTTTGCGGAATATGAAATCGCCGACCCGAAGATGTCCTCGTTGGATTGCCAGCGCGAAGGGGCGACCTTCGCCGCCCCGCTTTATGTGACCTTCCGCCTCCGCAACGAGGCCAATACCATCGAGGAAAAGGTGTACATGGGCGAACTGCCCATGATGACCGAGCGCGGGACCTTTGTGGTCAACGGCGCCGAACGCGTGGTGGTCAGCCAGTTGCACCGTTCCCCCGGCATCTGCTTCGAGTCGGGCGTGCATGCCAACGGAAAGACCCTGTATTCGTTCCGCATCATCCCGGACCGCGGTTCTTGGTTGGAAGTCGCATTTGACACCAGTGATTTGATGTACGTCCACTTGGACCGCCGCAAACGGCGTCGCAAGTTTTTGATCACAACCTTCCTTCGCGCGCTGGGCTACAGCACGAACGAGGAGATTCTCAGCCTGTTTTACGAGATCGAGGATTTCGCGCTCAAGGCTGACCCGGATGAAGAGAGCATCAGCAGCAAGGTGTTGATCAACGAAGTCCGCGACACAGCGAACCAGGACCTGGTTGTGGCCCGCGCCTTTGAGCCCCTGACCAAAACGGTGGTCCGCCAGCTTTTGGACCTCGGCATTATGAGCGTCGATGTGGTGGATATCCGAAATGATGACACCGTCATCCGCTGCCTGAAAAAGGATCCGACCCGCGATACGGAAGACGCGTTGAAGGACATTTACAAGCGCCTCCGGCCCGGAGATCCGCCGACCGTGACCAACGCCAAGGCCCTCATCAAACGGCTCTTTTTCGACCCGAAACGTTACGACATCGGGCGCGTCGGCCGCTACAAGATCAACCAGAAGCTCAGCCTGGAAGTGAATATTGAGACCCGCGTTTTGACGAACGAGGACATTATTGCTGCGACCAGCTACGTCATCAACCTGAAGCAGGGCGAAGGTTCCACGGACGATATCGACCATCTCGGCAGCCGCCGCGTGCGTGCTGTGGGCGAATTACTGGCGAACCAGTGCCGCACCGGTTTGGCGCGCACGGAACGCCTGGTGAAGGAGCGCATGACCCTGTTCGACGTGAACACCGAGGGCATGACGCCGCAGAAGTTGATCAACCCCAAGGCGCTCTCGGCCGTCATCCGCGACTTTTTCGGACGCAGCCAGCTTTCGCAGTTGATGGACCAGACCAATCCCTTGTCCGAGCTGACGCACAAGCGCAGGCTTTCGGCCCTTGGGCCCGGAGGCTTGAGCCGCGACCGCGCGGGCTTTGAAGTCCGCGACGTGCACCCGTCCCACTACGGGCGCATCTGCCCGATTGAGACGCCCGAAGGCCCTAACATCGGTTTGATCTCGTCCATGTCGACATTTGCGCGCATCAATGAATTTGGTTTCATTGAAACGCCCTACCGCAAAGTGGTGGACGGCAAGGTTGTCGAAAAAATTGATTACCTTACGGCGGACCAGGAGGAAAACTTTGTCGTGGCGCAGGCCAATGCCGCCCTGCAAAAGGACGGACGTTTCGCTGGCCCGAAGGTTTCCGTGCGCTACAAAGGCGAGTTCCTGGAAGTGGAGCCGAACCGCGTACATTACATGGATGTTTCCCCGAAGCAGCTTGTGTCCGTGGCTGCGAGCCTGATTCCGTTCCTGGAACATGACGACGCGAACCGCGCGTTGATGGGTTCGAACATGCAACGCCAGGGCGTGCCGCTGATTGTCACGGAAGCGCCGCTGGTGGGAACCGGCATTGAGGGCAAAGTGGCCCGCGATTCCAAGGCGGTTGTGGTTGCCGATGCGTCCGGAAAAGTGGCCTCGGTGAATTCGAGTGAAATCATCGTCACCCGGGACGGCGAATTGCCGGACGGCAAAAAGCGGTACAAGACCGATCCGGAAGCCGGCATCTATTATTATAAACTGCGCAAATTCATGCGCTCCAATGCCGGCACCTGCGTGAACCAAAAGCCGCTGGTCCGCAAGGGTGAAAAAATTTCCAAGGGCCAGGTGATCGCGGACGGTCCCTGCACCGATCAGGGCGAACTCGCCCTCGGCCGCAATGTGCTCGTCGCGTTCATGCCGTGGAACGGTTATAACTTCGAAGACGCCATTCTTATCAGCGAGCGGATTGTCAAGGAAGACATCTATACCAGCATCCACATCGAGGAGTTTGAAATTTCGGCCCGCGACACCAAGCTGGGCCCTGAAGAAATCACACGGGATATTCCGAATGTGGGCGACGAGGCCTTGAGGAATCTCGGTCCGGATGGCGTGGTGCGCATCGGCGCGGAAGTTGTTCCGGGCGACATCCTGGTCGGCAAAATCACCCCCAAGAGCGAAACGGAGCTGGCGCCGGAAGAACGGCTGCTCCGCGCAATCTTCGGTGAAAAAGCCGCGGACGTGAAGGACTCTTCACTCGTGGTGCCATCGGGAACGGCGGGCATTGTCATGGACGTGCGCGTGACCGCGGGCAACACCAAGGTCAAATCGGAAAAGCTTTCGCCGACCGAGGCCAAGCGCCAGTCAAAGGCCATCACCGACAAATACGACAAGAAATCCTCGGAGCTGACGGAAGAGCTGACCCAGGCCCTTTCCAACATTCTGCTGAATGAAAAAATCCCGCTGGATGTCGTCAATGCCGAGACCGGCGAGATCATCATTCCCGCCAACCGGAAGATCACCAAAACCCTGCTGCGCAAAATGGCGGCGGTGTATGACCATATTGAAATCGATCCCAGCCCGATCCGCATCAAGATCCGCGAGATCATCAGCACCTTCGAAGCCAAATTCCAGCAGTTGGAAAACGAGAAGGACATCGAGCTGGACCGCGTGGAAGCCGGCGACGACATCGACCCTGGCATCATCAAGCAGGTCAAAGTTTTCGTTGCCTCCAAGCGTAAATTATCGGTCGGTGACAAAATGGCCGGACGACATGGAAACAAGGGTGTGGTGGCCAAGATTGTGCCCGAAGAAGACATGCCGTTCCTCCCGGACGGCACCCCTGTCGATATCGTGTTGAATCCGCTTGGCGTGCCTTCGCGCATGAACGTGGGGCAGGTGCTCGAAACCCATTTGGGGATCGCCGCCAAAGCCCTGGGATTCAAGGTCGCGACGCCGGTGTTTGACGGCATTCCGGAATTGCAAATCCGGCAGTATTTGAAGGACGCGAAGCTGTCCGAGGACGGCAAGACCATTCTATTTGACGGACGCAGCGGCGAGCAATTCCAGCAACGCGTTGTCGTCGGCCAGATTTACATGTTGAAGCTGGGCCACATGGTGGCGGACAAGATCCACGCCCGTGCGGTTGGCCCCTACTCGCTTGTTACGCAGCAGCCTTTGGGCGGCAAGGCCCAATATGGCGGCCAGCGTTACGGTGAAATGGAAGTGTGGGCCATGGAAGCCTACGGCGCGGCTTATACGCTGCAGGAACTCCTGACAGTCAAGTCGGATGACGTGCCGGGCCGGACGCGCATCTATGAAAGCATTGTGAAGGGTGACAACTCGCTGCAGGCGGGCACACCCGAATCGTTCAACGTTTTGATCAAGGAAATGCAGAGCCTCTGCCTCGATGTGAAAGTGGGCGAACGCAGCCAGGATGGCTCCGATCAATTGAAGAACAACAACGATCATTTGGACCAAGCCGCCTAAACGGGCAGAGCCCACAACCTTAATATAACGGTAAAAGTATGAGCAAGGAAACACAGTCAGCACGGGAAGTTTTAGGCGCCGAACGGTCGATTGGATTTGATCAGGTCGGCATTTCCATTGCCTCTCCGGAAACCATTCATTCATGGACCCGGGGCGAGGTGAAGAATCCCGAGACGATCAACTACCGGACCTTCAAGCCCGAATTTGGCGGCCTTTTCTGCCAGCGCATTTTCGGTCCGGTCAAGGATTACGAGTGCGCCTGCGGCAAATACAAGCGCATCAAATACAAGGGTGTGATCTGCGATCGTTGCGGTGTTGAAGTGACCCTGGCCCGCGTCCGCCGCGAGCGGATGGGCCATATTGAGCTGGCCGTGCCGGTTTCCCACATTTGGTTTTACAAGTGCATGCCCAGCCGTATCGGCCTGATGATGGACATGACCGCCCGCGCGCTGGAACGCGTGATTTATTACGAGGATTACCTCGTGATCGATCCGGGTAACACGCCGCTGGAAGAAAAACAGCTTTTGAGCGAAACTGAATTTCGCGAGGCGCAGGACCAATACGGCGAGGCGTCCTTCAACGCGAAGATGGGCGCGGAAGCGATCCGCGATTATTTGAAGAAGCTGGACCTGCCCGCAACGAGCCAGGAACTGGAAGTCGCGCTGGCCTCGACCAAGAGCAAGCAGTTGCGCAAGAAGCTTTCCAAGCGCTTGAAGCTCGTCGGCGGATTCATCAGCTCCGGCAGCCGTCCGGAATGGATGATCCTGGAAATTCTCCCTGTCATTCCGCCGGACCTGCGTCCGCTGGTTCCGCTGGAAGGCGGACGTTTTGCCACGTCCGACCTGAACGATTTGTACCGCCGCGTCATCAACCGCAACAACCGTCTCAAGACCCTGCTTTCCCTGAAAACCCCGGAAGTCATCATCCGGAACGAAAAGCGCATGTTGCAGGAGTCTGTCGATGCCCTCATGGACAACGGGCGGCATGGCCGTCCGGTGACCGGCGCCGGCAACCGCCCTCTCAAATCGCTGTCAGACATGCTCAAGGGCAAGACGGGCCGCTTCCGCATGAACCTGCTCGGCAAGCGCGTGGACTATTCCGGACGTTCCGTGATCGTCATCGGGCCCGAACTGAAATTGAACCAGTGCGGTCTGCCCAAGAAAATGGCTCTCGTGCTTTTCGAACCCTTCATCATCCGCCGCTTGAAGGAGCTGGGTTATGTACATACCGTCCGCAGCGCGAAGAAATTGATCGAGCGCCGCGAATCCGTTGTGTGGGACATCCTTGAGGAAGTGACCATGGGTCATCCGGTGTTGCTGAACCGCGCTCCCACGCTGCACCGTCTCTCAGTTCAGGCTTTTGAGCCTCTTCTGATCGAGGGTGAAGCCATCCGCATTCACCCGCTGGTTTGTACGGCTTATAATGCCGACTTTGACGGCGATCAGATGGCCGTGCACGTCCCGCTGTCGGTTGAAGCCCAATTGGAAGCCCGCATTCTGATGTTGGCGCCCAACAATATTTTCGGCCCCTCCAACGGCAAGCCGATCACCACGCCGACGCAGGACATCACCTTGGGTTGCGCGTTCCTGAGCGCCAACCCGCGCAAGCTTCCCGAAAAGGAAGGCAAGCGCCGCTGCGTCATGGAAACTGCGGACGAGGTCATGTACGCGCTCGATGAAAAAGTGGTGGCCCTCCATGATTTGGTACTGCTCAAAAATCCGGATTACGGACAAACCACGTTCTTCGGCGACAAGGACAGCAAATTCATCGAAACCACGCCCGGTCGCGTGATCTTTAACCTGGTCTGGCCGAAGGAAGTCGGTTTTTACAACAAGAAATGCGGCAAGAAGCAGCTCGGTGAAATCATCAGCCGCTGTTACCAGATCTGCGGCCACCAAACCACGGTCAGGGTCTTGGACGACATGAAGCAGGTTGGCTTCAAGTACGCCACCAAGGCGGGTATTTCCATCGGAATCGATGACATGATTATTCCCGATGAGAAGAAGGATTTGGTCGGCAAGGCCCACCAGCAGGTGGCGACGGTCGAGAAGCAATACATGATGGGTGCCATCACGGACGGCGAGCGTTACAACAAGATTGTCGATATCTGGACCCAGGCGACGGACGACGTTTCCAACGTGGCGTTCCGCGCTTTGGAGCACAACCGCGGCAAGAGCGAAATCAATCCGGTCTTCCTCATGGTGGACTCAGCGGCGCGCGGCAACCGCAACCAGGTGCGCCAGCTCGCCGGCATGCGCGGTTTGATGGCCAAGCCCTCGGGCGAAATCATCGAACGTCCCATCGTGGCCAGCTTCCGCGAAGGTCTCTCGGTCTTGGAATACTTTATTTCGACGCACGGCGCCCGAAAGGGTCTCGCCGATACGGCGTTGAAAACCGCCGACTCCGGTTACATGACCCGCAAGTTGGTCGATGTGGCCCATGACGTGATTGTGACCGAGAAGGATTGTGGCACGGTCAAAGGCATCTGGGTGGAGGCAATTTACGAGGGCGAGGATGAAATCGTGCGCCTGCGTGACCGCGTCTTTGGACGCGTCAGTTGCGATGATATCGTGGATCCGGTCTCGGGAACAGTCGTGGTGGCCGCCAACGAGTTGATCGACGAAAAGAAGGCCGCTGCCATTGAAAAAATCGGCCAGGAGCGTGTCCGTATTCGTTCCGTCCTGACCTGCGAAACCCGACGCGGCATTTGCGCCAACTGTTACGGGCTGAATCTTGCGACCAACCAGTATGCGAAACTCGGCGAGGCTGTGGGCATTATCGCCGCACAGTCAATCGGCGAACCCGGCACGCAGTTGACGATGCGCACGTTCCACATCGGTGGTACGGCATCCCAGGTTTTCAAACAGCCGCAGATCAAGGCGCGCAATGACGGTACGGTGCAATACACCGACCTGCGTGTCGTTAAATCGCTGGAAGGCCACTTCATCGCCCTGAACAAGAACGGTTCGATCAGCATCCATGCGGATGACGGACGCGAACTGGAGCGTTATACGGTCGTGGTCGGTTCCGTGATTGCGGTGGGCGAAGGCACAAAGGTCAAAAAGGGCCAGGTCTTTGTCCAGTGGGATCCTTACAATGTTTCCATTCTGACGGAAAAAACCGGCAAGGTGGAATTCCGCGACATCATTGAAGGCGTCACGATGAAGCATGAGGTGGACGAAACCACGAAGCTGGTCGGCACCGTCATCATTGAACACAAGGAAGATTTGCATCCGCAGATCGTGATTGTCGGCAGCGACAAGCAACCGCAGGCGGCCTACTCCATTCCTTCCGGAGCCCATATTGAGGTGAAGGAAGGCCAGGAAGTCAAAGCCGGCCAGCGTTTGGCGAAGACCCCGCGCAAGGTGGCCAAGACCAAGGACATCACCGGCGGTCTGCCGCGTGTGGCCGAGTTGTTTGAGGCCCGCAAACCCAAGGACGCGGCGGAAATCGCCAAGATCGAAGGCGAAGTCCAGTTGGGCGGCACTTCCCGCGGTAAGAAGCTTCTCATCATTCGCGACAAGGAAACCGCTTTGGAAGAGGAGCACCAGATTCCGTTGTCCAAGCACCTGATCGTTTATCAGGGCGACCATGTGAAGAAGGGCCAGCAATTGACCGAAGGGCCCGTGGTCCCGCACGAAATTCTGGAAGTCTGCGGACCCCAGGAATTGCAGGAATACCTGGTCAACGAAGTGCAGGAGGTTTACCGCCTGCAGGGCGTGGAAATCAACGACAAGCACATCGAAACCATCGTTCGCCAGATGCTTCGCAAGGTGAAGGTGACCGAACCCGGCGATACCATGTTCCTTTGGGGCGATCAGGTTGACAGGCTTGCGTTTGAGGAGGAAAACCGGAAGGTGGCTAACAAGGGTGGCAAGCCCGCCGAAGCCACACCGGTGCTGCTCGGCATCACCAAGGCGTCGCTCGAAACCGAAAGCTTCATTTCCGCGGCTTCATTCCAGGACACGACCCGTGTGCTGACGGATGCAGCCACCCTCGGAAAGATCGACAGGCTGCGCGGTTTCAAGGAAAACGTCATCATGGGCCATCTGATCCCGGCCGGAACCGGTTTCCATCGCTACCGCCGTATTACACTGGAACAGCTTGGCGAGGAAGTCGGCGAGCCGCTGGTGGGTTTGGAAGACAAGGAAGAGGACAAGAAGCAGATCCTTGAAATCCCGGCTGCCCTGGCGGAATAAGCTGAGAATTCACCGCTGAGGCGCTGAGAACGCAGAGAAAATCAAAAGGCTTTAAAAAGCCATCGATTTTTTCTTCCTCTGCGCTCTCTGTGACTCTGCGGTGAAAACTTTCGATCAATAAATCGTAAAGCTGACTTCTTCCCAGTACCCGTTTCCGAGCTGCTCTTTCATGCTTTGGGAAAAGGGTTCCAATTGCCCGCTGACTTCCATGATGGAACGGCGGGAGACAGCCAGGAGCCCCGCGAGTTGCCTGCCTTCGAGTATCTGCAAGTCTGTGATGACTCCATCCGAGCGGATGAAAAATTTGATTCGTACGGTTCCGATGCTGACAATCCCGGAGTCTTTATTCACATAGATGTACCAGCGGGAGCCGATCGCGCGGAAAACCTTGGCTTTGTAGCGGCCCATCTCGCTTTCCTGGGCGCCGATGGAGGAATCCAAATCCGGAGCGGCGCCGCCTTCAATCGTGTTGGCGCGTTTCTGCGCGGTAAAGGAACTGGAGGGTTGGCTGGGGTTGCTGGTTGTTTGCTGTTGCGCGGCTTTGGCCGGGGTGACTTCTTCCTGGGCCTTTCGTGGTTCCATCGGTTCGGCGATTCCAAATATACCGTCAGGACGCGGGGTTAAATTTTCCTTCGGGTTTTTAATTGCCTCCTGGGCTTCCACAGCCTTTTGCGGTTGCCGCTGTTCCTGCTGTTTGGTGTTTTCCCTGGCCTGGTTTTCGGGTGTTGGCTGTTGGGGATTGCCCTCAAGCTGCGGAGTGTATTCCTGATTGTGAAGGGTGATTCCCGGCACGCTGGCTCCTGTTTGGGAAGGCAGGAAGGGGTTGCCATTGCCAGCTTGGGTGCTTGAGGCTGCGGTGTTTTGCTCGCCCTCAAACGGGGTTCTGGAATCGGGTTTTGGAGCGTGGCGGGATTCGCTGGTATCGACGAAATATTTTTTGTTCGGATCCGCGGCGGGTTGCGGTTGCTTGACCGGTTCAGGTACCAGGGTAAGGGTCAGCGGTTGCCTGTGGATATCGGGCGTTTCGTGGCGATAAAGGGGGGCCAGTAATTTGGAAAACAGAAGCAACAAAATCAGCACATGAAGCATCAGGGACGCTCCAACGTAGGCCGACAATTGTTTCGGTTGCATGTTTGAAAACACTATACAAGGGCGCGGCTGCATGCCCAGCCGGATTGTTTGTGGCTTGGGCGTCCCGCCCAAGGACGGATTCGTCCGAAGCTTAAAACTTACAACTTAACACCTTAAACTTATGTAGAACCACGGCTGAGCGCAGATGGAAATACGTGGGCTTGTTATCCGACGGGAGTGTGCGACAGGCCAAGGGCTGTCCGCACTTCAGCTTGTGAAGCGATTCGTTTCCCAAACAGGGCAGCCATGCTCGAAGCGCGCTTGACCAAATCGGTGTTGGCAGCCGGGTGCCTGCGCTCAACATCAAGCCAGAGGCTGTCTTCGAGGCCAAGGCGAACTCCGTTTCCGTAGAGTATGCCCATCGCATTCATGGTCAGTTGGGCCGCTCCAAGTCCGCCGCCCGTCCACAATGAGCCCGGCGGCAACTCATTCATCAGCAAGCTGAGATGGGCTGGCGTTGCCTGGGCCGTGGCAATATTCCCGAGGATGAAATTGAAATAAAGGGGCGGCCGTATCAATCCCTTGTCAACAAGGTAGCGCGCGTAGTTCAACATCCCGGTGTCGAACACCTCAAGCTCCGGCTTGATGCCGGCTTCGGCCATTCGTTCCGCCAGCCGGCGTATCATCTCCGGGCTGTTGACGCTTGTCTCGCGGCTGAAATTCATCGATGCCAGGGTCAGGCTGCCCATGTCCGGCTTCAAGTCGCCTGTGAGCCCCAGAGGATCGGAGCGTTCCTCAAAGGCGCCAAAATTCCGGCCGCTGAGCGAAACGCAAATGACGATGTCGGGGAAAACCTCCCGAATGGACCCGATCAAACGCGCATAAATTTCCTTTTTGTAGGTCGGCTGGCCGTATTCGTCGCGCGCATGCAAATGCAGGATGTTGGCGCCCAATGCAACGCATTGTTTTACGTCCTCGACTATTTCCGGCATCGAAATCGGAACATGGGCATTCATCTCCTTGGTCGGGATCATGCCGGTGGGCGCCAGATTGAGAATCAGCCCGTCCATACAACAACACTAGGCCGGTGTTTTGGGCAAGGGAAGCGATTCGGAACGGATGCGTGCGGGGTTGCCCAGCACGGTTGCGCCCTCGGGAACATCATGGGTGACCACGCTGCCGGCGCCAACCACGGCATTTGCCCCAATCGTCACGCCTGGCAGGATCACGCTGCCGCCCCCGACTTTCGCGCCGCGACAAATGCGGGGGAATGCCATCGATCCGCCGGTCAGTTTGTCGTTGAGTGTGACCACGCGCGGCCCAATGAAGACATCGTCCTCGATGACAACGCCTCTCGTAATGTGGCATGCCGTCTGGATGGAAACGCGGTCTCCAATCGTGCAGTGGCAGATGTTGCAATGGGAGCCGATGGTGCAATGGGAACCGATTGCAGCGCCGGAATGGATCAGCGTCATCGACCCCACCCGGGTGGAGCCGCCGATTTGAACGCCGTCCTGCACTTCAGTCAGGACCGGATTGTAAAACAGGACGCCTGGGAATCGTTTTGAAAGTTCTTGCATCTTCAACTGTTGGTACGTTGCCTTCCAGATAAAAGCCTTCCCGCGGAAGCAAAGCAAGGTTAAAGCGGATGTAAGCCTCATCCGTTTTGCAAAAAATGGTGTAGCGACAGGGAACGCATTTTTCACCGCAGAACGCGGAGAAAAATCAAAATTGAACCACGGATAAACACGGATGTTCACGGATAGAAGGATCGCTGGATTCTTGTCTGAAGGGAGCGCGGGTCACAGAGTCGCCTGGGAGACCGTCCTTGCCTGCCCCTTCCGGCATCGTCTCGACGCTGACAGACGGGGCGGGACGCCCCTTGAACCCGCAGCCGGGACGGCCGCGCTACTCTGCGGAACACAACTATTTGCGTGGGCGTTTTCTCAAATGGAGGGACGAGCGCTGTCTCGTCCCACTTTTGTTGTGTTCTTGATCCTGTTGCGCCAATGATTCAACTTTTCTCCTGCGTCTGGTTTTGATACGGTTTAGCCAATCTTGTTTCTCGTGGCAGATGGCGAGGAGCGTTCGATAAAATGGAGAATCACAAATGGAAGCACCTAAATCAGGCCTTCGTGCATTTCAAGATCGGATGGCAAACGCCGGTTGGTGCATTCAATTGATCCCCTACGATGACCCATCAAAGCCGATGAGGGTTCAAACCAATTTGTATGCATTGGTTGGAGTGCTTGTATTTCTTGGTGGATTTTTGCTGTTCCTTCAGAAGCATGACAGAATCTACCTGTGCGTCGCAGTTGTTGCTTTAGGCTTGGCTTGTCTCGGTCTTCTTTTTGTGGGAAGAAGTAAAAGGCGTGGATGGCAGCGATTGAACGCCGTTTGCATTGATAGAGAACACAAGCGATGCCATAGAATTGGTGGCGGTGCTGCTTCCGGTGGTTATACATGGGCATTCCGGTTGCTGTGTAAATTCGAGTTTGAGGGCACGGAATATTCTGTGACCCCAGGATTTTGGCGATCGTTTGCATCGGAAAAAGGCCTCTTGCGCTTTTTGGAAAAAACAATCAATGGCGATGGAATCTGTGCGCTGTATGTGAATCCTCAGAATCCTCTGCAGACGGAATTCTCCGGAGGGGATCTGGCAGACTGGCTTCTGCATTAGAAATGGTTGCCGGCGTTTGCTTGGGGTTGAAGTACGATAAATGACGACGTCAATTTCTGATAAAACGTAAAACTCACATGCCCAAAAAATCATATCCCTTTTCCAAGGTCTATGGCTTGCTTGAGCCGGGCCCGGTGGTGTTGCTAACAACCGCACATCGAGGGCGTTCAGACGTCATGGCGATGTCGTGGCACACCATGCTCGAGTTTGAACCGCCGCTCGTGGGTTGCGTGGTGAGCAATCGCAACCATAGCTTCCGCCTGTTGAAGGCAAGCCGCGAATGCGTCATTAACATTCCCACAGTTGAGATCGCCGAAAAGGTTGTGGGTTGCGGCAATACGTCGGGTGCGAAGATTGATAAGTTCAAAAAATTTGACCTCACGCCCAAGCCTGCCGCGCTGGTTGGCGCGCCTCTTATCGAAGAGTGCTTTGCCAATCTCGAATGCCAGGTGGTTGATGCCCGGCTGGTGGCCAGCTATTGTTTTTTTGTTCTGGAAGTCGTCAAAGCCTGGATCAATCCCGCCGTGAAAAACTCGAGGACGATCCATCATCTTGGAAAAGGCAACTTCATGGTGGCCGGAGAAAAGATCAAGCTGAAGTCGAAGATGAAGTAACATGAAGCTCACGCCTGTAACCCAGCTCAATGAACAGCAGCTTGCCCAACTGCACCAACTTTATCAGGGCGAGTGGTGGAGTCGCGGGCGCACATTGCCGGACATCACGCGCGCAATCGCGGGGACCGACTACATTTTTGGATTTGCCGAGCCGGACTCGGGCAGGCTCGTTATCTTTGCGCGGGTACTCAGCGACCGCGTGTACAAGGCGCTGTTGCTAGATGTCATTGTCCATCCGGATTATCGCGGGCAGGGACTTGGCCGCATGCTTGTGGACGCCGTTGTCAGCCATCCCGACTTGGCGGGAGTCCGGCAGTTTGAACTTTATTGCCGTCCCGAGCTGCGTGATTTCTACCGCCAATGGGGATTCACGGACGATATAGGGGAAATTATATTCATGCGGAAAACGCTGGACGCCCAGAAGAGTGGATGAAAATAAAAACCAACAGGAGAATACTATGAACCTTCCAAAACGGATATTGGGACGCACCAAACTTGAAGTGACCCAGCTTGGGTTTGGCGCAATGGAGATACGCGACCGGCGAATCTGGGGCGGGCGGCCCTGCAATCCCGATCAGGCGAAGACGATCCTCGCCTCGGTCCTGGATTCAGGGATCAACTTCATCGACACGGCAAACGACTACGGCAAGAGCGAGTTGTTCATCGGCGAGTTCATCGCAAGCCGCCGAAAGGAATATTTTCTCGCCACCAAATGCGGCTGCCATGTGCAGTATGCGGGGGATCATGACGACACGCCGCACGTTTGGACGCGCGAGAATATACTGCGGAACATCAGCGATTCGCTGCTGAAAATGCGGACCGATTATGTGGACCTCCTCCAATTGCACAATCCGGAGGTCGAGACCTGCGAAAGCGCCAAACTGGTGGATGTATTGCGGGAATTGAAGAGTTCAGGGGCTGTTCGATTCATTGGATGCTCATCCACCTCGCCGCATTTGAAAACGTATATTGGCTGGGGAGTTTTTGATGTTTTCCAGGTGCCGTATTCGGCGCTGGAAAGGCGGCATGAAAATTTGATCACCCAGGCCGGTGAAGCCGGAGCGGGAGTTATTGTTCGGGGTGGTGTGGCAAGAGGCGAGCCTGGAGCGGGACTGGGCGGCAAGGACCGCTGGCAGCTATTCGAAAAAGCGCGGTTGGGCGAACTCTGCGGGCCGGGGGAAAGCCCCACGGCATTTTTGTTGCGGTTTACCTTGAGCCATCCGCATTGCCATACGACCATTGTTGGAACGCTTCAACCGGAGCATCTGAAGGAAAATGTTGCGATAGCCTGCAAAGGGGCTCTGCCTGCGGACGTTTATGCGGAAGCCAAGAAACGACTGGATGCGGCGGGAGAACGGCCGGAATAAAATCAAATAAGGCGATGTTAGTTGCAGCGGAGTGCGGTGATCCATGTTTTGGATCGCCACGACCCAGAAAACCACACACTCCGAAGCAGTCGCCGCGGCGACCTTTCTGCCCCTCTTGACATAGGGGATTGGGCCTCCTAATGAACCAGTTGTGACAAGATGTTGAAAGACAGAATGTTAGAGATTTTGTGAATTTTCATAAGGACCAAAGGTCCGCCCTATACCAGCCTGGGGCGAAGCCCTGGGTGAGGATGCAAAATGATTTATCGAGCTCTGAAGGAGCGACCCAGAGCCCGGCATACGTTAGAACGCACCTTTGGTGCTTCTCTCATGAACCCACGTTCATTCCCGCTCAAAACATATTTTTAAAAGGTTTGGATTCTCGCGATGACGCGGCAGGAGCGAGATTAAGATTGGGAGATAGAGTTAGAGTTAGAGGTGGTTCTGTGAGTTCTCCTGCCTGCGATGCCTATCGGAGTTGCGTTTGGTGTTATGTCGGTAGTGAGTTGATATAGGCCGCTTCGGCGGGGTTTCGCGCCGAAGCATGTGAAGATACCCAACCGCAAGGGCGGGGAGCTTCACCGTGCCTGCATTTGCACGCTGGAGGTGAGCAGCACGTAGCGGTTTCCGGCCTGCCTGTAGAAGCTGACTGTGACGCGGGCCGACTCGCCCTTTTTGAGGCGCTGCAGTTCATGCGGCAATTCCGCTTCCGTGCGCACCCGGTACGGCCCCACGCCGCGCAACAACATGCCTTTTTGAATCCCGACTTGCTCCGCCGGGCTGCCCGGCTCGACATGGGAAACCAACAAGCCTGTCCCCGCGGTGTAGCCAAAGCTTTCAGCCAGCGGCTGGTCCATTTCCTGGACGGTCATGCCGAATTTCGTTTTCAGCAAATCGAGAAGCGAAGCCTTGGGCGGCTCTTTCTTCCGGCCTTCGGCAATGTCGATGGAGTCGCGGACAAAAACCGCCACCCGTTCGGCGGGAATGGCGAAACCGATGTTCTCCGCGCCCTTGCCGACCTTGGCCGTGTTGAGACCGACAAATTGTCCCAGGATATCCACCAGGGGACCGCCGCTGTTGCCCGGGTTGATGGCCGCGTCGGTCTGAAGCAGGGCATCATAGGCAACGCCATCGACTGTAATGTTTCGGTTGGTGGCGCTCAAAATTCCCTGGCTGACGCTGCTTTCAAACCCGATGGGGTTGCCGATGGCGATCACGGTCTGGCCGAGCAGGTTGGGGGAAAGTTTGACCAGATCGAGCATGGGCAGAGGGTCTTTGGACTCGATTTTGATGAGGGCAAGGTCCAGGTCGGAATCGGAACGGATCAATTTTGCGTCGTAGGTTTTTTTATCCGCCAGGGTGACCTTGATTTTTTCCTGCGAAGCGCGCCCGGCGACGTGTTCGTTCGTCACGATATAGCCTGCGGATGACACAAGGACGCCGGAACCCAGGCTGCGCACGGGCACCTGCGTGATTTGCCCATGCTGGATGTAGGAGTTTCCAAAAAAGCGTTCGAAGAAAAGATCGGAGGGGTCCTGCTGAATCCGTGTTTCGACCGTTTCGGTGTAAATATTGACAACGGCGGGGCGGACTTTTTTGACGACCTGGACCACCGGCTCGTTTTCAGGCGAGACAGTTTGCGCCGAAGCCGTCACGAAACTGTAAAGAAACAGTGCTGAAAATGGGAGCAGGACCAAACGATGAATACGCATGATTATGGAGCGAGTCATTACCGGCAGTATAGGCGATTTTGCCGCGTGAAGGAAGAGGACTTTGCTGTTCTGGATGAAGAATTTATCCAGAGGCTTTGGTTTGAGGAATTGTATCAAAACCCGCTCCGGACGATGGATGGCAGGGAAATCCAGGTATTACAGCCGGGTTTTTGGAACAGGGGCGCGGGGCCGGATTTCCATCATGCGGCGATCCTGAACAGCAAGGGGGCGCTGGAAACCGGCGCTGTGGAAATTCATCTGGAGCCGCTGGCTTGGAAGCAGCACGGCCATGACGGAGACCCGCACTACAACCGGGTGATTCTGCATGTGGTCTGGAATGCCGGGCCGAGGGATTTTTTTGCCGGGACCCATGAGCATCATTCGGTGCCGCAGGTGGAGTTGTCCAGCCAGCTTCGCTTCCCCTTGTATGAACTGCGCCAGCAATTTCAAACGACGCCGGAGGAGCGCAAGGCGGGCGCGCGCATCGGGAGGTGCCGGAACCATCTGGCCCTGCTCCCGGATTCAAGCGTGGCGGACATCCTGAATGAGGCCGGGCATTGCCGGTTTGAACAAAAATGCCGCCTGCTTCAAATGAGATGCCAGGCTCTGGGCGCGGAGCAGGCGTTGTGGATCGGGCTGGCGGAAGCGATGGGGTTTTCCAGGAACAGCGTGGCCTTTCACGGTTTGGCGCAGCGGTTGCCGATCCTGGAGCTGAGCCGCTTCCGCGATGATGTGGAACGGGAGGCAAGACTGTTCGGACTGGCGGGTTTGCTGCCGCGCAGGAGATTGCCGTTGGACGGTCCCGCAGCCGCTTATACGAAGCAACTGTGGGACATCTGGTGGAAGGAGCGCGCCAAGGCCGAAGAGATGATTGTGCCCAGGCAGGTCTGGAACCTGCGGGGGTTGCGGCCGTTAAACCGCCCGGAACGGCGCATCGCCGTTTTGTCCCTGCTTTCCTCGCGGGAAAACTGGAAAAGTTTTTTGGCCCTGGCGAGGGAGGGCGAGCCCGGGCGTTTGCGGGAGTTCTTTGAATCGCTGCGGCACACGTTTTGGAACAGGCATTATACGTTTGAGGGGCGCGCGTCCGCGAGGGAGATTCGATTGTTAGGCGACGGGCGCTTGTCGGGATTGATGTTCAACACGGTTTGGCCTTTCGCTGCGGGAGCGGGCCGGGATCTGAGCGTGTTCCTGGATCGCGCGCGGGCCACGCTCGACAGCGGTCCGGGGCGGGCTGCGGAGCTGCGCCTCCTGGGTGGGCGAGGGGCCGGAGGCAGGTTGGGGGCGGGCTCAATCCTGGCGCAGGAGGGGTTGATCCAGATTTACCGGGATTTTTGTTTGAAGGACACGACCCAGTGCCGGGACTGCCGCTTCCCGGATTTGGTCGATGAGATGCATGGCGGATGAAGGCGTTTGATTGAACCACGAAGGCTGACTGTATCCATTCCCCTGACAAGGGGGAAGACAAGGGGGTTTGTGTTTGCCTGCCGACAGAAGCTTTAGCGAAGGCTGGCCTGCAAAACACGCGAAAGGAATACATTTTTCTCTCACGGAGCCGCAGAGATCACGGAGAGAGACAATTTTAACCACGAACGACACGAAAATCACGAACGGAAGGCGCCGGGCAGCTTCATTGTTTATTTACATGTCAGATAACCCTGATATTCCATATGTTATGTGACAAATAGGTCGTGTATCCCGTGAATTTTACGAAAAACCGACAATGGAACACCCCCAATTTTATTATTATCCGACAAAACTGTCGGATATAGAGCTATTAATCTACACAGCATTTGTTCGGTTAACTCCATGTTGGGCGAGCAAGGGACATCACGATGTCAAAGCGTGAGGATCACATTCAGTATCTGTTCGCTGCCGAAATTCAATTTCGCTTGGCATCGGCGGTGCGCCTCGCTGTGACCGGAGAGCAACAGCCTCTTGACCTGCCGATGGAGTGGGCGCATGGCCAGCACTCTGTTCGTTACGAGGAGATCGCTCTGAGGCAGGATCAAGCCGACTACGGAGCGTTTCTCATTCATCGGGCAGCAGTGTTTACGATGGCTGTGGCCATGAAAGATGCCATCGAAGCTATCGCCCCCGGACTTCCGAAAGCCGTTAAGGCTGGGGGGAATGACATCGAGCGTGCGATACGTACGGCTATCCAGGCGATCACCCCCAAGACGTGGCCTTCATCTCACGGCGATGTTGTCACGGCATACAATATTGCTCGGTTGATCCGAAACGCCCATGCACACGCTCCGTTCGCGCCCGCCTGGATGATTCACGGCCAACTTCAAAACAAGGTCTTTACGATTCAAGACGTCATCACCC
>JAQTNW010000003.1:38274-134476 GCA_028713655.1 Candidatus Methylacidiphilales bacterium
GGGAGGCCATTCGACTGGCACCACTATGGTGGGCCTCTCGCGATGTTCCGCTTTTGTAGATTCGTCCGAACTCAAATCTTGGGGGATCAACCGTCCCCTCGGAAGGTGGTACCGATCCCCAAGCGAATTATCTACCAGCAGGGTAACATGGTCATCACAAAGTTGGCGCAGCTTAGCCCGGATGCAGTGCCGCTCGAAATTGAAACACTCCCAGATGGTGGTATCCCTCTTGGAGGCGGGCATATTCTCCATCCCGGAGGCAAAACGGGAAAAGACGATTTGTGAACTCGCCCAACCATCGGGTGCAGGCGACGCCGGGGAGCGCTCTCGGCGAGTTCGTAACGGCTTGGCCCGGCGCGCCTGACCCGGGTCGTTCGATCTAATCCTACTTGTGTATAACGGAGAGCCTATCAAGAGGGCGGTTCCGGCAGCTTCCGGACGGGGTGTGTGGTTCAGGCGGCTTCCTTGTCTTCCTTGCGGCGGAGGAGGGGAGGCTGGGAACCTTCCACCACGGCGCGGTTGATGGTGACTTCCTCGATGTTGGTCTGCGAGGGCAGGTCGTACATGATGTCGCGCATGAGTCTTTCGAGCAGCGCCCGCAGCGCCCGCGCGCCGGTGCCGCGTTTTTTGGCTTCCTGGGCCAGGGCCTTGAGGGCGTCTTTCGTGAAAACCAGATGCACCCCGTCCATGCCCAGCAGTTTGCAAAATTGTTTGGTCAGCGCGTTGCGGGTGTCCTTGAGGACCGAAATCAGCTCGGTCTCGGTCAATTCATGCAGCACGCTGATGACCGGCAGGCGGCCGATGAATTCCGGGATCATGCCGAAGCGGAGCAAATCTTCCGGTTCGACTTTCGACAGGGCGTTGTAATCGGCCCCCTGCGCGGAAGCGCCCGCGGGGACGAATCCCATTGTGTTGGCGCCAATACGGCGTTGGATGATGCGGTCCAGGCCGACAAAGGCCCCTCCGCAGAGGAAGAGAATGTGGTCCGTGTTGACCTGGATGTATTCCTGGTGCGGATGTTTGCGCCCGCCCTGGGGAGGCACGTTGCAGGTCGTGCCCTCGAGGATTTTCAGCAGGGCCTGCTGCACGCCCTCGCCCGACACGTCGCGCGTGATGGAGACGTTTTCGGTCTTGCGGCCGATCTTGTCGATCTCGTCGATGTACACAATGCCGCGCTCGGCGCGTTTGACGTCGTAATCGGCGTTTTGCAGCAGCCGCAGGATGATGGTTTCCACATCCTCGCCGACGTAGCCGGCTTCCGTGAGCGTGGTGGCGTCGGCGATGCAGAAGGGGACGTCGAGAATTTTTGCCAGCGACTTGGCCAGCAAGGTCTTGCCCGAGCCCGTCGGGCCGATGAGCAGGATGTTGCTTTTTTCGATATCGACATCGTCAAACACGTTCGCATGGCTTGGCAGGGTTGAGTTTTTCTGCGTCTGGTGCGAGACCCGCTTGTAATGGTTGTGGACCGCCACAGCCAGGCTGCGTTTGGCTTCCTCCTGGCCGATGACGTGTTTGTCCAACTCCGCGCGTATTTCCTTGGGCTTGGGGATGCGGGTGCTCGCCGCATCCGAGGGCGGCGATTCGCTCAATTCCTTGTCGAGGATGTTTTTGCAGATGTTGATGCAACTGTCGCAAATATAAACGCCGGGGCCCGCGATGAGTTTTTTGACCTCCGCATGGCTTTTCCCGCAGAAGGAGCACATGGTCAGATTGGAGGGCCGGGCCATAAAAGGATTCGATCAGGTTTTTATCATCGGGGCCAGTTTTTTGGGAACAATGACGTGATCGACAATTCCGTAGTTCTTCGCGTCTTCCGCCGACATGAAGCGGTCCCGGTCGGTGTCTTTTTCCACCTGCTCGAAGCTCTGGCCGGTGTGCAGGGCGAGGATTTCGTTCAAGCGTCGTTTGGTGCGGAGGATTTCCTGGGCCTGGATGTTGATGTCGGTGGCCATGCCCTGGGCGCCGCCGAGCGGCTGATGGATCATGATACGGGCGTTGGGCAGGGCGTGGCGTTTGCCCTTGGTTCCTCCGGCCAGCAAGACGGCCCCCATGCTGGCGGCCTGGCCGATGCAGTATGTCGCGATGTCGCAGGCGACATATTGCATGGTGTCGTAAATCGCCATGCCTGCCGTGACATACCCGCCGGGCGAGTGGATGTACACATGCACATCCTTCTTCGGATCTTCCATTTGGAGGAAGAGCAACTGCGCGGTCACGGCGTTGGCTACGAAATCATCGATGGGCGAACCGATGAAAATGACCCGATCCTTGAGCAGTCTTGAAAAAACGTCCCAGGTTTCCGTGCCGCGGCCGGTTTGTTCGACCACTTTCGGAACGATATAATTATTTTTGACCAGATTCTGCATGCCTTAAACCTATTCGATTGTGGCAGATTGCAAGAGGAAATCGACAGTTTTGCGGTTGAGCAAGTCATCCTCAAGAGCCGCGATCCCGTCGTTGTCCTGCAACTGTTTGATCAGTTTCTGCGGGGGAATGTTTTCCCGGGCCGAGAGTTTTCCGATTTCGGCGATGACTTCCTCGGTTTTGACCTCAAATTTTTCCGCTTCGGCGATCCGGGCCAGGATGAAGCCGAGTTTGACCTGGTCCTTGGCGGAAGTCTGGGCTGCGCTGAAGATGTCCTGTTTTTTCTCTTCCAGCATGTGGGCCGGAATGCCGCGCATTTCGTTTTCGCGGACGATATCATGGATCAGGCGGCGGGTCTGGTTTTGGACGGAGGATTCCGGCAGGTCAAAATCCGTCTTGTCACGCAGGTGTTCAAAAATTTGCTTCACATGCGCGTTGCGGGCCTGCTCCTGTTTTTGGTGCTCAAGGTTTTTGCGGATGCGGTCCTTCAATTCCCCGGCGTTGCACTGCGCGGTGGTCTGCGCGAAGTCGTCGTTGAACTCGGGAAGGATCTTTTCCTTGATCTCATCGACGGATACCTTGTATTCGCCGGTTTTGCCGCGCACGGCCTCCTGCTGGAAATCTTCCGGGAACAAGACCTTGACCGTCCGGGTTTCGCCGACGTTGGCTCCGATAAGTTGTTTTCCAAACCCAGGCAGGAAGAGCCCGTCCTGGATCAAGAGCCAGAATTTTCCCTGTTTGCCGAGGTTCGGCACTTCCGGCGCGATTTCCGTGATCGGCTTTCCCTCGATGCTTCCCTCGTAGCTGATGACGGCAAAATCCTTTTCCTGTACCGGGCGGCCTTCAACGGTTTTGTAATCGGCGCCCTGCTCGCGGATGCGGTCGATGACCCCGGCGATGTCTTCCTCGGTGACGGCAGCCTCGGATTTTTTGACTTTGATTCCCTTGTAATCGGGCAGTGAAAATTCCGGGACCAGATCCACGACGGTGGAGAAGCTCAGGCTGATGCCTTTTTGGAAGCGGAGTTCCTCGACGGACGGCATGCTGACGACCTTGAGGTTCTTGGTTTTGACGGCTTCGCGGAAGGCCTGGGGGATGAGCTTGCGTTTGACCTCTTCCTCGATGTCCTTCTCGTATTTTTTTTCAATGACGGACTTGGGGGCTTTACCGGCGCGGAAGCCCTTGATTTGGGCGAACTTCTGGAATTCGCCGGTGACCTTGGTCACTTCCTCGGCCACGCGGTTGGCGGGCACTTCGATGCGCAGGCGGCGGCGGCAGGCCGATACTTCCTCAATGGCAATATTCATAAGGGGTAGAGGGTAGCCGGGGCGCGGATGAAAGCCAGAAAAATTGGGTTGGGCCGCGGCGAAAGCCGTTTTTACAGGAAGGCCGCAAAGGTCGTAAAAGTGGAACAAAAGTTTTTACACAGGTCACAGAGGAAAGGCAGAGGACAGATTGAGGATTGCCGATCTAAGATTGCTGAATGCTGAGAGCCGAAAGCTGATCGCTGATTGCATCAGCTTAAACTTAAAACTTAAGACTTAACACTGAAGAGGCCCATCCGCAAGGTTGGGCAGCTTCACGGGCATGACGGAGTTTCGATAAAATCGCATTTTCGCGGCGCTCAGCAAATTTTGTGTAATAGTTTGTAATGAATAATAAGCCTTATTATCTCTGTGATTGAATCTGCGTTCGGGTAAAAGATGACGAAGGAACCGCACCAAGAGATGGCCGACGCCGATCGCAACTGGCGTCGTTTCGTTCTCTTTCGCGTTCTCTTCAATTCGCGGTTTTATTATCCAGTCCTTGCCGTTCTGTTCCTTGACCTCGGGGTCTCAGCGACCGAATATACGCTGCTTAATTTTGCATGGGCGCTCGCGATTGTTTTTACTGATTTGCCCGCCGGGGTTTTGGCCGACCGAATCGGCCGCAAGCCACTCGTGGTCGCAGCCGCCGTTTTCATGGTGCTGGAGATGATTTTGCTTGGTGTGGCACCTTTTCATGGCGGTGTCGTTCTTCTCCTTTGCTGTCTGGCCAATCGCATTCTGAGCGGCATTGCCGAGGGTATGGCAAGCGGCGCGGACGAGGCGCTTGTCTTTGATTCACTTGCGGAACGGGGCAGATCCGTCGAGTGGCCCAAAGTTCTGGATCAAGTCATGCGCTGGCAAGGTGTGGGCATGGTCATCGCCATGCTTGTCGGTGGAGCAATTTACGACCCCGCATTTGTCGGGCGCCTCTGCTCGTTCTTCGGATGGAATCACTCGTTTGCCCAGGGCACAACACTTCGTTTTCCGATTTATCTCAATCTTATCACGGCTCTCCTGACCCTCTCCGTTGTGCTCGGCCTTCGAGAACCCGGGGTGCGCAGCACCCATGTCGCGCCTGAGACCGGGGACGCGGCCGGGCCGGAAGCCACGGCCTGGCGCCTTGTCGTTAACGCTGGAACCTGGATCGTGAAAACTCCGCTGGCTCTCTTTGTGATCACGGCCGGGGTCATGATCGACAGTGTCGTCCGGCTTTTCCTAACCTTCTCCAGTTCTTACTTCCGCCTCATCGAGATTCCGGAGGCGGCCTTTGGCGTCATCGGTGCAACGATGGGAGGGCTTGGCCTGGTTGTGGCGCCCCTGGCGCGGCGCATGGTGAAGAGCAATTCTGTAGCGCTAAACTACGGCCTCCTCGCCTTGATCGTCCTGGCCGGGCTGATCGGGGTGAGCTGTCGATGGCGCTACTGGGGGGCACTCTTTATTGTCCCGTTGTCCGGAGCCATGATGGGGCTCGGCTATATGGTCTCCTACTACCTTAACGCCGTCGCCGCTTCGAGCCAGCGCGCCACTATTCATTCCTTCAAGGGCGTCGCCTTCAATCTCGGTTACGGGTTTATCAGTCTCATCTTTGCCCTTGTACTGAAGGCTGTCAGGGACGGCGGCAGCACCGGCGATGCGTTGGTACGCGGTCTCGTATTCCTGCCGCTCTGGGTGGTTTGCGGCTGCGTCATTTGCGGGTTTATTTTCCGGCGGCAGCAAAAACTTCTGCGCATCCGACTGTGAATTGATATGCCAGTCTGGGTTTGAAGAAGCCAAAAGGCACCAGTGAAGCTCCTCATCCGTAAGGTTGGAAAGCTTTACGCCCATCCGGCGCCCGATTTTGCGGCTTATTCACAGTCGTCGAATTTCTGCTGCTGCATTACAACAACGATGAAAATTTTCGCAACTGCTTGATGCGGATGGATCAATACCTGCCATACGGTAGCGTTAACCCGATCGCTTTACAAATGTCATCAAAATGTTGCATTCAAAACGCGGGAATCAACTTGATAATGCCAACATGATCCATAGACCAGCGTACATGTAAAATTTAAAAGGAAAAATTATCCCGACTTGTTGCCGGGGTTTTGATGATTGGAGGTTAAAGTTCCGCCATGAGAAAAACGCCAGGAACCATATTCTTTTTTCGGAATCAGAAACAAATCGGTCCGTATCCGGAGAGTGAAATTCGCCGGCTTTGGGCTTACGGCATTTTGAGTTCAGATGACCTTGTTTGGAGCCAGGGTATGCCGGATTATGTTCCGTTGAATGAGTTTTTCCGTGCACCAAAAGGGGAAATTGTCCCGTATGCACCGCCTGCTTCTGATAGACAGCAGGAAATGGAACAGCCGACTGCCCGGCCTTTCACTCTTGGTCGATCCCGGATTCAAATCCTGCAAATTGCCACTTGCATCTGTTTTTTGCTCTCGGCCGTGGCGCTCCTGTCATTTCCAAAATATGTATGGGTTATGATCCTGGCCTATCCCTTTTCACTGGCCTTGACCGTCCTGACTCTTTGGTTCCGCCGCTCGACCGTTACTTTGGTGACGTTTATGGCGCACATGGCGCTTCCGCTTGTCGTGGGGGCGTTGTTTATGATGGTTCGGACGCATGAAAAGCTGAAGCAGCCGGTGCCCTCGTGGTCGATGCCAATGTCACACGTTGTGCCCGGCTCTCTGAATTCGTCTTCCCCCTCCTCTTGATTCAGCGAGGAACTGCAAAACCGCCTCAAGATCAGGCGTTTCCAATTCAAAAATTCTCATTCAGGCGGTTTTGTTTTTAACCCGGATGTCGTTGCATCCCTGTTCCTTCCACGCTTTGGGGCAGGACACATTGCCGGGGTTTTCAGAAGCGGGTGAAACATCCGGGTTAAAGGCCCACAAATTCAATTTAGTAACACAAATGCAGCACAATTGTAACTTTCCGTCTCTTGAGTGAATGCGGCTTCGAGTGCCCGGCTCGAAGCTATAAAATTTAACGTAACTATCAATAAATGAAGCTCTTGAACATTTATGGCATGCCGAAAAAGACCTGCAAAGCATGGCGTGCTTTCATGCTCATAATGTTTTTTTCGCTGGCGGCAGGGTTCTGTGGGGCTAGGTCAGCGCTTGCGGCAATCGATTCGCCGTCTGTCGGCACGACAGACGGCAAGGCGCCAACTCCGCAAGGTCCTGTCCGGACGAATGTCCAGCCACAGACGGTACCTCACTTTTTTATTCGCGAATACCATGTCGAAGGCGCGCGGCATTTGGACAGGACTGAAATTGAGAAAGCCGTTTACCCCTATCTGGGGCCGTATCGGACGGCGGATGACGTGGAAAAGGCGCGGGCCGCGTTGGAAAAAAGCTATCAAGCCAAAGGATATCAAGTGGCCACGGTGCAGATCGCGCAACAACAACTGCCATCGCGGAACGGAGTGGTGGTGTTGAAAGTGTCTGAGGGCGAGGTGGAACGGCTTCGGATCAACGGGTCGCGGTATTTTTCCCTTCAGGAAATCAGGGAGGCCGCGCCGTCGCTGAAAGAGGGCAGTGTCATTGACTACAACAAGCTGAAACAGGATGTTGTCGCGCTCAATCAATTGCCCGACCGCCGGGTGATCCCGGCGCTGCGGGCGGGTTCGCGCCCCGGCACGATGGATGTCGATTTGAATGTGGAAGATAAGATGCCGTTGCACGGGAACATTGACTTGAATAACCGCAACAGCCCGGACACGGCCGAGTTGCGGCTAAGCGGCGGGCTCAGTTACAGCAATCTCTGGCAGTTGGGGCACACCGTCGGGGCGAGTTTCCAGATAGCGCCGGAGGATGTCAGCCAGGTCAACGTTGTGTCGGCTTACTACCTGGCGCCTGTTCCTGATGTGACTTGGCTAAAATTGATGCTGCAGGGAACCCGGCAGGACAGCAATGTATCGACCCTCGGCGGCGCAGGCGTGGCAGGGCGGGGGGATATCGTCGGCCCCCGGGCCATCTTCATTCTTCCCGGTAAAGATTCATTCTACCACTCGCTCACCCTGGGGGTTGATTACAAGCACTACACGCAGGATCTGACGATTGGCGGCAGCGTGGCCAGGACGCCTCTTACCTATTACCCCATGAGCGGACTCTACAGCGCGACTTGGACCGGCAAGGGCTGGCAGACGGATGCCAGCGGGGGGGTGACATTTAATGTGCGCGGCCTCGGCAGCGATCCAGTCGAGTTCAATAACAATCGAACAGGCGCCAACGGCAGTTTTGTTTATTTCAAGACCGACGTGTCGCACACCCGCGACCTGCCCGCGGGTCTCCAGTTTTTCGGCAGGGTGCAGGGCCAGGCGGCAAGTGTGCCGCTGGTCAGCAGCGAGCAATTCAACGGCGGCGGCGTGGACACCGCGCGCGGCTACATCGAATCCGAAACACTCGGAGATGACGCCCTTTTTGGCACGCTGGAACTGCGGAGTCCTTCGCTAGGCGAGTGGTTGGGCAAGGATGTCAAGGACTGGCGGTTTTATGTGTTTAGCGATGCGGGCGTGCTGGAAATCAAAAGCCCGTTGCTTGAGCAGAAATCGAGTTTCGGCCTGGCCAGCGCCGGGGTGGGCAGCCGGATCAAGCTTTTCGACCACTACAATGGATCGTTTACCCTTGGCAGCCCGCTTGTGGCGGGGCCGAGGTCGCCTGCGGAAAGCCTGCTGATCATGTTCGAGGTGGGGGCTGAATTTTAATGTGGAATACGGGAAAAACTTAAATTTAAAACAAGTGAGCGCAAAATTTTATAAATATTTGATCATTGGCATGTTGGCAGGCATTGGCTGTTCCGCCAACGCGCATGCCTGGTGGAAAAGCGAGTGGACTTTGCGCAAGAAGTTTACCGTGGATACCGGGGCGTCCGGCGTTTCCATTAATGATCCCATCGGCACCACACCGGTGCTGATCCGCCTGCACGACGGAAATTTTCAATTCGCAGGAGCGAAAGAAGACGGCAGCGACATCCGTTTTGTCGCCGAAGACGACAAGACCCCGTTGGTTTATCATATCGAACGGTACGACACCCTCATGGCGGAAGCGTTTGTCTGGGTAAAGGTGCCCGATGTGAAGCCCGGGGCCAGGACAAGCTTTTGGCTCTACTACGGGAACAACGGCAACAATGTTGCGTCCGTCAATGATGCCAAAGGCACATACGACCCGGACGCCGTCCTGGTTTATCATTTTGCAGAACACGGCCAACCCCCGGTTGATTTTACGGCGGCGGGCAACAACGCGGATAAAGCCGGCCAGTCGGTGGACGGCTCCATGATCGGCGGCGGCTTGCGCTTGGATGGCCAGCATCTGGTGAGCATACCTGCTTCATCTTCGCTTGCCTGGAACGATGGCGCTGTCATGACGTGGTCTGCCTGGATCAAGGCGGCCGCCCTGCAATCGAATGCGGTGCTCTTCAGCCGCAGGGAAGGCGGCAATGCGTTTGTGATCGGGGTGGACAACGGTATTCCCTATGTGGAAGTGGGAAGCCAGCGGAGCGGGGCGGGCGCGCCAATTGCCGTCAATGTCTGGAAGCACTTGGCGGTGGTTGCAGACGGACCGAAAATCACACTGTATCTCGACGGTGAGGTTTATGCGACTTTGGATGCGCGCCTGCCCACATTGAGCAGCCCTTCGCTGATCGGAGGGATGGTCGTGCCCGGCAGCACGGGTTTCAATGGAGAAATCGATGAGCTGGAAATTTCCAAAACAGCCCGTCCGGCCGGATTCATCAAATTTGCCGCCGCCAGCCAGAGTGGGGAGCAGGGAAGCAAGCTGCTGGCGTTCACGCAGGATGAGCAGCCGCCGACGGGATGGCTAAGCGGAAGCATGGGCATGATGGGGACCTTGCTCAAATCGGTGACCATCGATGGCTGGGTGGTGATAGGCTTTCTCTCGATCATGGCGGTTGTCAGTTGGTACGTCATGATCAGCAAATTTATCTATCTCAACGGAGTGGAAAAAGGCACCGCTCAATTTATTCATGAGTGGAGCCATGTGGCATCGGACTTGACGCAGCTCGATCACCAGAACGCGGGGAATGTCGAAAGCCTGGGAGGCCGCGCCGACCAGAAACTGCAACGTGTGATGCGCCTGGCCCCGTTGTACCGGATTTACCACATCGGTTCGAACGAAATTCGCCACCGTCTTGTAGGGTCAGACAACGCATACAAGGGGCTTTCCGTCCGCTCCATTCAAGCCATTCGGGCCAGCCTGGATGGCGGCATGGTGCGCGAGAGCCAGAACCTCAACGCCCAGATGGTGTTTCTGACCATCACCATCGCGGGCGGGCCTTTTCTGGGACTGCTGGGTACGGTCATCGGCGTGATGATTACCTTTGCCGAAATCGCGGCCACGGGCGAGGTCAACATCAATGCCATTGCGCCCGGTATTGCGGCGGCGCTGATTGCCACCGTCGCCGGCCTGGTCGTCGCCATCCCTTCCCTCTTTGGATACAACTATCTGAATTCCCAGATCAAGGATCTGATGGGCACGATGCACGTTTTCATTGACGAGTTCGTGACCAAAATGGCCGAGTTTTACCCGCCGGACACCGAGTAAGCGGCGCCGAAAGCACTAACAACCACATCCATGAAAGTCGATTCCGAGGGCAAAAGTTACGATGAAATCAACGTCACCCCCATGGTGGATTTGTACCTGGTGTTGCTGCTCATTTTCATCATCATGACGACCGCAGGCATCCAGGGGATGAAGGTCAACCTGCCCAAGGCAAGTTCCGCCGCGAGCACCGACCTGTCCAAACCCAAAACGAAGGCCATCACCGTTTCCAACGAAGGCAAAATCTTTCTGGATACGGTGCCGGTGAGCCTGGCGGAGCTGGAACAGCGCCTGAACCAGGCCAAGGCCCAGACGCCCGGCTTTCCCGTGGTGTTGCGCGGGGACAGGGCGACCCAATATCAAAGCATCATGGACGTGCTGGATCTGCTCGCGCGGTTGGATATCACGCAAGTCGGTTTGGTGACCAAGCCGCTGACAAAGTGACCGGATGACAGGATGAACAACATGGAACCCGAAGACGACAACGGCGAGAAGATGAACATCGTCCAGAAGTACTGGTGGGCGCTGGGGCTCTGCGCCATTGCCATTATCGCGGGCGGCATCGTGCTGACGGTTCATTTGTTGTCAGGCATGCATCCCTCCCCGCACAAGCCGATGGAAATACAGACTGTCAGACTGCTGCCGCCACCCCCTCCGCCCATGCCGCCCCCCCCGCCCCCGCCGCCACCCCAGGCGCCCCCGCCCAAACCGGAAATGGTCGAGCAGGCCCCGGTGGATGACAAGGTGGAAAAGCCCAAGGATGATCCCAAACCGGAGGAGCCCCCGGCTGCGCTGGCCGTGGATACGGCGGGAAACGGCCCGGGCGACGCGTTTGGCCTGGTTGGCAGGCCGGGCGGCGGTTCCGGAAACGGATCGGGCGGTTCGGGAGGGATTCAGCGGGGCGGGCGCTGGGGCTGGTATGCCAGCCAGGTGCAGGCCACCGTCGAGCAGGCATTGCAAAAAAACAGCAAGACACGCTCCGCCAACGCGCGTTCGACCCTGCGCGTCTGGCTCGATGCCAATGCGCGCATTACCCGCGTGACCCTTGACCCGCCCACTGGCGATCCGGCGGTGGACGAAGCCATCAAGAATGAGGCGTTGGCCGGAGTCAAGATACCCGAAGCGCCACCGCAGGACATGCCGATGCCGATTGTCATGCGTCTCACCGAGAGGCGGCCCAACTAATTTATTTTTTTCATGAAAAATCATTCTCATTCTCGCCGCAAGACAAACATCTTCCACCAAAGGTTTGTTTTGCTGGCGCTGTCTTGGTGCTGCATTGCCGCGGTGCTTCCCGTCCGGGCGGCGGACGAAGCCACACTACCTGCTGGAACTTCCTCGGCTGCGGCCTCTGAACCGGAAGCACCGCCATCCGGACCTCCCGCTGCCGCCCCCGTCAGCACCGCTGCCCCAACGGAAAACGTGGTTGTTAATTTGATCAATCTCATGGTCAAACGCGGTTTGCTGCTGCCGCAGGATGCTGAAAACCTGGTCGCGCAGGCGGAAACCGAAGCCGCCGCCGCCCGTGAGAAACAGGTGCTGGCGCAGGCGCAGGCCGGTGCGGCCAAACCCGCGCCAGCCGCGGGACAGCCTGTATCCGAACAATCGGCGTCCGGTTCCGGGGAAGATGTGCGTGTCACGTACGTGCCGGAATTCATCAAAGACGAGATGCGCGACCAGATCAAACAGGATGTGTTGGCCCAGGCCCGGGAGGAAAATTGGGCCGCGCCGCGCAGTTTCCCGGAATGGGCCAAGCATTTCCGTTTCAATGGCGATGTCCGGATGCGTTACGAGGGTGATATGTACCCGCAAGGCAACGATACCACCGGAGGCTTGATTGATTTCAATGCCATCAACAAGGGTTCTCCCTTTGACACAAGCGCAGTCAGCAACCCCGCCTTTTTCCCCACGTATAATGCCGATCAGGACCGTAACCGCATCCGCCTGCGCGCGCGCTTTGGCATGGAAGTGGATTTGACCAATGGATTCACGACCGGGCTGCGCGTTGCCACCGGTGAGACCAATTCGCCGACTTCGCAAAACCAGAGCTTTGGTTTGCCCAATGCAGGGGGACAGGGGGGCGACTTCAGCAATTACGCCATCTGGCTGGACCGTGGGTTTATCAAATATGAGACGGGTGGCCAGCCGGACAAGAAGCTGGCGGTTAATTTGGGGCGTTTTGACAATCCTTTTTTCAGCCCCAGCCAGTTGGTCTGGGACAGTGATCTGGCTTTTGATGGCCTTGCTGTGCAGGGCCGGTACCAGGCCAGCGAATCGCTGGCGCCTTTTGGAACCATTGGTGGATTCCCCATTTTCAATACGGACTTGAACTTTGCTTCCAACCAGCCGCAGAAATTCAGGAGCGAGGACAAATGGCTGCTTGGCGCCCAGGGCGGGGTGGAATGGAAGATCAGCAAGGATTTCACCCTGAAAACCGCCGCCGCATTTTACGACTTCGAAAACATTGAAGGCCGGCTTTCCAGCCCCAAGGCCCCCCTCACGTCGTCTGATGCCTTTGATACGGACGGCACGCGGCCATCCTTCGCACAAAAGGGCAACACCTATATGGCATTGCGCAACATTGTGCCCGATGCCTACAACAGTTTCGGAACCCAGAACATGTTTCAATATTACGGCCTCGCCACTCCCTTCAAGGATTTGGTTCTCAGCTCGAGGCTGGATTACAGCGGATTCGATCCGCTTCACGTGTGGCTTTCGGGCGAGTATGTGAAAAATGTCGCCTTTGACAGGGCTCGTCTGAACGCTTTTGCCCAAAACAACCTGAACGGAGGACCCGGAGGATCTTATGCCGGTGGTGACAGCGGATGGACAGCCGCTTTAAACTTCGGCAGCGTGGCTCTCCAAAAACGATGGGATTGGAATGCCAACTTTGGCTACAAACGCGTCGAATCTGACGCTGTGGTGGACGGCTTCACCGATTCCGATTTTGGCGGGGGCGGCACCAACCTCCAGGGGTACTCTGTCGGCGGAAATGTGATGATTTCACCCCATATCACCGCCGGACTCAACTGGATGAGCGCCACCAGCGTCGCCGGGCCCACCTTCGGCGAGGACGTTTTTCAATTCGACATCAACGCAAAATTCTAACATAACTATGAAACCAAAATATCATCTATTCTTCGCAGCCTTTCTGTGCCTGTGCTCGGGATTCGCCGCAACATCCCTCCGCGGTGCCGATGCCTCAGCCGCGTCCGGCAATGAAGCGCGCCTGCGCGAAGCCCTGCGCGCCGCGACGCTGCAGGTGCGCGACGTACAGAACCAGGTCGTGACGCTCCAGGCAGCCCAGGCCCAGATCGAACAGGACAAGGCCGGTCTGAAAACCCAGGTGGATGGCCTGAACAAGCAGATCGACCAGTTGGTCTCGGATGGCAAGGCCGCCAGGGAGACATCCGAAAAAGCCATCGCCGCCCTTAACAGCAAGGCGGACGGGCAGGACAAGCAGATCGGCAAATACAAGGAAGTCCTGGAAAAATGGAAGTCGGCCTACAACGAAGCGGTGACGCTTGCCAAAGCCAGGGAGATGGAACGTGCCAAGCTGGAGATGGACAATGCGGTGTTGCAGCGCCAGGTCGTTGCCGCCGAAACCAGAAACGCCGAGCTGTTCAAAACCGGCAGTGAAATTCTCACGCGCTACGAAAAATTCAGCCTGGGCGACGCTCTCAGCGCCAAGGAGCCGTTTGTCGGTACCATGCAGGTCAAACTTCAGAATTTGGTGCAGGGTTATGAGGACAAACTGGTTGCCCAAAGAATCACGGATTCAGATCAAAAAAATACGGAGACCAAATGAAACATCGCATTACCCCCTGTTATTCGCCATTTATGGCTTCACCTTGGCGAACTGCAGCCTTTCTTTCCTGCCTTCTATTGGTTTCCGGGACTCTTGTCGCCAGGGCCACGAATGATGCGGTGTCGGCCCAGATTGGGGAACAGAGCCTTAGCATTGAAGAAATCCGGATGGCTCTGGGAGCCTTGGATCCTGCGCAGCGCGTTGCCGCGATGCAAAGTCCCGCCGCGCTGGCCCAGGCTGTTCAAGCGCTTTTGTTGCAAAGAATCGTTCTCAAAGAGGCGCTTGCAAAAAAATGGGACCAGGAGCCGGCAGTGCAGGAAAGGCTCGAACTCGTCCGCAAAAAAGCCATCGCCGAAGGTTATCTCTTTTCCATTACCAGTCCTCCTGACAATTATCCTGATGACGAAGAATTGAAAAGCGCCTACGAAGCGAACAAGGCCTCATACCTGATGCCCCGCCAACTGCAACTTGCCCAAATTTTTATTGCTCTTCCGGAGGATGCCGCGCAATTCGAGGTGGAGACTGCGCAAAACAGACTGGATCTCGTCCAGAAATCCCTCAACCAGACGGGAGCGGATTTTGCCGCGCTTGCGCGGGGGCAAAGCGATGACAAACAGAGTGGCGGAAATGGCGGCAATCTCGGATGGCTTCCCGAAAGCATGATTCAGCCTGACATCCTCAAGCAGGCTATTGCACTTTCGAAGGGCGCTGTATCCGCCCCGATCCGCATCAAAGATGGTTGGCATATCATCAAAGTGCTTGATACTAAGGAAGCCTATACCGCTTCGTATGAAGATATGCATGATCGATTGATTCAGCAACTTCGCTCCGAGAAAGCTCAGGCAAATCGCAATACCTATTTCACCAAGCTGTTGGGACAAAAGCAGATATCCATCAATGGCCCCGAACTACTTAAAGCCCTTGGGAAAAATCCAGAAAAAACACCTCAGTAATGTTGAAAATGGAAGGCAGAGCGAACACACCGTTAAAAACGGCAAAGCCGTTATATCTTTCAGCCCAGGGTTGCGAGGAACGAGCTGCTTTGGGCGTCTGTTTACAGCGCGCCAAGGAATTCGTCCAAGTTTACACCAGCCTGCCGGATCAGCCCGCGCAGAGTGCCGCGCTTAATCGGCTTGTGCATCGGCACAACGACAATGCGTCGGTCTCTTCCGCGCATGATATGGTGTGAACCGGTTTGATGATCGCTCGTAAAGCCGAGCCGACACAAGGCTTTCACGGCATCTGTGCCGTGAACATCCGCTGGCAGTTTCACGCAAGCGCAAGCTGCGGGTCACTGGCGAAATGCAGGCGTACCCGCTTCGGGGCTGGCACGCCCGCAGTATGAAAATAGCCCGTAGCCGCATCAAAAATCATTTCCTGTAACTCGCGCAAATCCTCGCCTTGCGTCGTAATGCCACCTTTGCCCGAAGGATCATCCCACGAGGCCACGAAGCAGTCTGCTTCCTCGTCGCGCTCAACATTGAAGGTAATCTCTTGCATCACAGATATTAGGCTACCGCATCCCCTTTTCCTGATCAAGAAGCTTCTCGTCCTCCGCACTGTCCGTGATTTTTACTGCTTATAACCCGGATGTCACTGCACCTCTGTTCTTGCCACGCTTTGGAACTGTACACTTCGCGGGGTTTTTCAGAAGCGGGCAAGGCATCCCGGTTAGTCGCAATTTCGTCACACAATCGCTTCCTAAATATAACCATTCACATCTTGAAAGCCGTCACTACTCACCCAAACTTGTTTCTGGGGCGGAGTTCTGCGGCGGCGGTGCGCTGGATGCTGCCTCCGGCCCATAATCCATCCTTGCGTGGAACAACAATGATCTTATATCAGACAGGTTGCCGGGCTGATAAGCGGGGCATTTTTCAATGCAACCCGCTCTGCGCCCCCCTGTCTGTTGTTTCCGTGGCACTGCCACTGCTATTATTCCTGTTGGCGCCTCCAACCCTTCAGGCCGGTGATGCGCTGTCCCACCAACAGGCTGTGGCAGCATTAAGGTCGGGCGGAGGCGGTGGATCGGGGACAGGAGGATCGGGCTCCGGCCCCTCTTCGGCATCGGATCCCGGCCAGGCTGCTGCCCAGGCCATGGCGCAGGCTTCGGCCCGGACGAACGATGCGCTGGCCCAAACGGCCCAGGCTTTGCAGGTCATGCGGGCGGCTCAAATCGCAGCCCGAACGCAGGCGATCTCGGGGCCCAACAACCTTGGAACCAACCCAAACAACCCGGCGATACAACTGCCCAATGTGCCGGACGGTCTGGCCGGGGGTGCGCTGGTGCCCGACTCCGGATTGTCACAACCCGGCGTGGCCAATCCGGTGGTCACTTGGGTGGGGGCCAAAACTCCGGTGCAGACGGCGAACGGCGGCCAGACCCAGGTAACCATTGAGCAAACCCAGCAACAGGCGCTGTTGAATTGGCAAACATTTAATATCGGAAAAAATACGCTGCTTGATTTTGACCAGAGCGCCGGCGGCGCCAATGTAAGCCAATGGGTGGCGTTCAACAAAATCAACGATCCCTCGCTGGCGCCCTCGCAGATACTGGGTGCCATCCAGGCGTTGGGCCAGGTCTATGTCATCAACCAGAACGGCATCATTTTCGGGCCTCATTCCCAGGTGGATGTGCATACCCTGGTGGCTTCATCCCTGCCGATCAATGACAACCTGGTCTCAAAAGGGCTGCTCAACAGCGCGGACTTGCAGTTCCTGTTTTCAACACAGCCGCTTGCAGCCGGAAAACTGGATAGCTCCGGCTTTACCCCGGTTTTTATCGACCCGCTTTTTACGGTGAGCGGCGCAGCGAATACCCATACGCTGACCCAAAAGCTGTCATCGAGTAATGCTCTGACAGTCAACTATTATCCCTCCGGCCCCACTCCAAAAAATCTTGTTTCCGGCACGGATTACACCATGAGCCTGGACGGGAGTGGGAATACTGTCCTGGCCTTTACACCCGCCGGGTTGGGGAAAATTGCTGGCGCTTCGGTCGGCGTTTCGTACGTCCCTGCCTCTGTCCATACCGGGGATGTAACGGTCCAGCAAGGGGCCATTCTCAATGGCACCCCGATTGTCAACGAGCCCGTCATCCTCGGTAATGCCGCAGCCACGCAAAAATTGTCCGACGTTGTGGCTGCCGGAACGGCGCCGACGGTTGCTTATACTCCGTCCGGCGGTGTTGCCACTCCTCTTAGCCTGGGTGTTGACTATACGTTGAGCGTCGATACCGATGGCAAAACCATTGTCATGCTCACCCAAAATGGCTTGGCTAAAGTTGCCGGTGCTCCAGCCAGCGTGGCCTATACTCCCGTGACCAACGGAGGCAGGATCGCCTTGGTCGGAGCAAATGTGAATAATGCCGGTACGATATCAACGCCCGACGGCCAGACCATCCTCGCCGCCGGATTGCAGGTCGGAATGGCCGCACATTCCACCAATGATCCGCATTTGCGTGGTTTGGATGTTTATGTTGGCGCCGCTGATCAATTCACTGGCGTTGCGACCAATACCGGTGTCATCGACGCTCCCAGGGGGAATGTCACTGTTGCAGGCAGGCAAGTCAATCAGATGGGCGGGATTGACAGCTCAACTTCGGTGGCGCTAAACGGGAGTGTTAATCTCATGGCAGATTACAGCGCGGCCATCAACCCCCAATACGATCCCGTCAGCAATCCGGATGTTCTTCCCTTCATTCCGCAATCCATCGACGGCACCGTGACTTTGGGGGCGGGCAGTGTGACCCGCATCCTGCCTGAAGTGGAGAGTGCCGATACCGTGGTTGGCACCGAGCTTGCCTTGCGTTCCCAGGTGAAAATGGAAGGGGCTGTTATTCATCTGGCCCCGGATTCCCAACTCCTGGCGCCCAATGCCGAGGTAACTTTGAAAGCCGGCGTCTGGCTTCCGAACAACGGTGGTTCTTTTATTTATAGCGACGGCCAGGTTGCCTTGGACTCGGGTGCGGTGATCAACGTGGCCGGCTCTGAAGATGTCAACGCCTCGGTCACGGAGAATATTATTTCCCTGCAATTGACCGGCACCGAACTGGCCAACTCCCCATTGCAGCGCAACGGCATGCTTCGCGGAAAAAAAATCCAGGTCGATATCACGCAATATGGCACTGACAGCAACGGCAACACCTGGATTGGCACTCAGATCGCGGACGTATCCGGTTATGCCAATTTGATCCAACGTTCGGTTGGTGAGCTGACAACCGCCGGTGGTTCGGTGACAATCAATGCGGGTGGTTCGTTGGCCATGCAGGCCGGCTCGAACATTGATGTCTCCGGCGGTTGGACCAATTACCAAGGGGCATACATCCAGACGACCAAGCTTTTGGCCGGCGGGAATATCATCGACATTTCCAAGGCAACCCCGGATCGCGTGTATGATGGGATCTATGACGGTTTTACGCAAAGTTCCGCCAAATGGGGCACGAGCCAGACCTACATAAACCCGCTTTTGGTTGGCGCCACATACAGGAATGGCTATGTCCAGGGTGGTGGTGGTGGTTCGCTTGCAGTTACCGCCCCCGCCATGACCCTGAAGGGCGGCTTGTATGGGAACACCGTGGCGGGACAACAGCAACGCATGCCGGATGCGAAGGTCAAGGCGACATTTTCCAGCACCTCGGTTTTGCCGGCCATGCGATCCATCCTGAGCGTGCCCGGAGCGGGTTCTTTGTCCCTGTCTTTTTTAAAACAGAATCCGGACCCATCCAACCCGGTTTTTTATTCTCCCACGCCACCTCATATAGCCTTTACATTCGGGCCCGCCTTGAATCCGGCAGATCCTATGGAACTCGATTTGTCGCCGCACCTTATTGGAGTTAACGGTTTTGGGAATCTCAGCATTGGCAACAGTGATGGCAACATTACGGTGCCGTTCGGCGTTGTCCTGGCGGACTCGCCTCTTGGTTCGATTACAATGACAGGAGCTAATATCGATATTCAGGGAAAAATAAGCGCTCCGGACGGAAATTTGAACTATACCGTTTACGACTTCACCCCCAACCCGGAATTCCAAGTCCTGCAACAGCCGCCTCCCACGCCTTCTCCTGATTCCTCGCGCGGGCATTTTATTCTGGGTTCGGCAGCCTCCCTGAGTACGGCAGGCCTCATTGTGGATGATCGCGCGGGTTCATCGCTTTCGCCCCTGGCCACGGCTGGTGGAACAGTGTCCATCAAAAGCTACAGCGCCGATCTGGCCGTCGGCAGCAAGATCGATGCGTCCAGCGGAGTGGCCCTGAGCGGGACCAGCAAAGAGGCTTTTGGGGATGGAGGCAGCATTACCATTAACGCGGGCCAGGATCCGGGAACACCGGCGCTCGTCGGCGGGATTCTTAACTTGAATGCCAGTCTTAGAGGTTATGCCGGTATCGGGAAAAAGGGCGCGGCGCTCAACATCCTGGCCCCCTTGATCCAAATAGGCGGCGCCACGACCGACCCGGATACCTTGCTGCTTTCGTCGGACTTTTTCAGCCAGGGTGGATTCAGCAGTTTCACGTTGACCGGCCTTGGAAAAGCCGATGGACACGGCGGATATTTTCCAGCAGTTTATATTGCCCCCGGCACTTCAATCACTCCTGTAGCCCAAAATTCCGTGATTGATCCGAACGCAGCCGGTATCGCGCTGACTTCCATACTGGCGCCCCAGGGGTTGCGTACCGGGGTCAATTTGAGCTTCGTTGCAGCGGGTGTGCAAGATTCCAACCAACCCCTTGGTTTGGCGGTTCGGGGTGATTTTTTGATGGGCGAGGGCGCTGTCATCCAAACCGATCCGCAATCCGATCCCACCCGGGGTGTTTCCATCAGCGGCTATACGGCAGCCGTGCTCGGATCCATTATCGCACCGGGCGGAACCATCAGCGTCAGTGGAAAAAGTTCCAACAGTTTTTCCATAAATACGTCACAGGCCTTGGTCAGTGTTTATCTCGGCCCGGACAGTGTTTTATCCACAGCCGGGACCACGTTGCTGGTGCCGGACACCAGCGGCCACGGCTATCGTACCGGTTCTGTTTTGAACGGCGGCGCCATTAAAATCAGCGGCAACATCATGGCCGAAGCCGGGGCCACCCTGGATGTTTCCGGCGCGAGCGATACGCTTTATCTGCCTGAATCGTACTCTAACGCTTCGGGCGGAGTATCGGCTCTCGTCCCGACTTTGATCGACAGCAACGGCGGATCCATCACTCTGGCTGGCATTCAGGAATTGTTTACGGATGCGATGCTAAAGGGCCATGCAGGTGGCTCCGCGGCACAGGGAGGAAATCTGTCCATTTCATCCGGATTTATAAAAACCGCCGGCATTGCCATCCCGTTGGATCCCAACTTATGGGTGGCCCAAAGCGGACTCACGATTCCGAAGCCTTTCGCCCCCGGCTCGACAGGAATCGGCCAATTGGTAACAGACACTGGAGGGAATGCCCTTCCGTTCCTCGGTCATTTTACGGCTGACAGCTTTTATTCCGGTGGATTTGACTCGCTCGCTCTTGGAGGTACGGTTCAATTTAGTGGACCCGTAACGATTACTGCCAAACGCAGCATCAATGTCGCCAGTGGAGGTTTCCTGTTGGGCGATTCTGCGATCAACTTAAGCGCACCCTATGTCGCCATAGGAACCTCATTTCACGCCCCATACTCGCCCTTGTCACCCCCGGCCAACATTTTCAGCGATGCGTTGGGTCGGCCATTTTACACGCCGCCGGCCTATGGCGCAGGCGATCTTACGGTTTCAGCCGGCCTTATCGACATCGGCAATCTTTCGCTGCAGGGAATAGGCAAGGCGAATTTTTATGCTGACAACGGCGATATCCGCGGCGGCGGTACGCTGGACGTCGCCGGGGACATCACCATGCGCGCTGGACAAGTTTACACCCCGACGGCTGTTAGTTTCACCATTGCAGCCTACGATCACGGCGCCACTCCCGGCAGTGTGACGTTTGAAGCGTCCGGCAGCCGGCAACTTCCAATATCAGCCGGCGGAATCCTGAACATTTACGCTTCCACTATCAACCAGGGCGGTGTCTTGCGTGCGCCTTTTGGCTCCATTAACCTGGGTTGGAATGGGCTGGGATCGACACCGGTGGATTTGATCACCGGATCGGGCGTTACGGATTCAAACGGAAATTCGGTTGCTACCCTGAATATTAAATCGACGCAGACACTGGCCTTGTCGAGTGGAAGTGTGACTTCGGTTTCGGGAGTCGATCCCGTAACGGGGCAGGGCTTGACCAGCCCCTATGGCACGAATCTCAATGGCGCGCAGTGGATCGATCCCAGCGGAACGGATATCACCACTGTCGGCCCGCCTGTCAAATCGGTCAACATCTCGGCGCAGCAAGTCACGGATGGATCCGGTTCGTCGATTGACATCAGCGGCGGCGGGGATCTGTATGCGTATCGCTGGGTTTCCGGTGTCGGAGGCACCCGGGATATTCTCGCCTCGTCAACCGCGTATGCTGTTATTCCGGGTTATCAGGCGGATTATGCTCCGATTGACCAAACCGTGGACAGCAATGGGGCGCATCCGTATCAGAATACTTCACTCAAGGTTGGTGACCAAATTTATCTCGGTGCCGGTAGTGGTCTTCCCTCAGGGGTTTACACCCTGCTGCCCGCCCGCTACGCGTTGTTGCCCGGCGCGTTTCTCGTGACTCCGAAGAGCAGCGTGGTTCCCAACGGCACAACGGTCATGCCCGACAGTTCCAGCCTCGTTTCCGGTTATCGTTTCAACAATCTGAGCCCTCTGCCGACAGGCCGGCAGCCCTTGTTTGCATCTTTTGAAGTCGCGCCACAGTCCGTACTCCGCGCCCGGGCCGAATATGACCTTTCCCTCGCCAACGGTGATGTTTTCATCAACAACGGCATCGCTTCGCTTCCGAACAGTTTTTTTGTTCAAAGTGCGCAGACGAATAATCTGGCCGTGCCTCGTTTGCCCCTGGATTCGGGGCAATTGGTGCTCGCCGCGACCCAGGCGATGGCCATTCACGGCGCCGTCGATTCGCAGGCTCCGGCGGGCGGACGTGGCGGGCTTGTCGATATCAACAGCCCGTCCGATATTCTCATTGCCGGTCCCGGCGCCAGCGGAGTTCCAGGGGAGCTGGTACTCGATTCGTCCGGCCTGACAAACTTCGGCGCCGGAAGTTTGCTGATTGGCGGTGTCCGCCAGATCGGCGCCAATGGTACGACGATCACAGTCACTACCCACAATATCACAGTGGACAATGCCGGAGCGCCGTTGAAAGGACCGGATATAATCCTGGCCGCCAACCAAAGCCTTGCCTTGGCCCAGAATGCCGATATCGAACAGATTGGCACAGCCTCCGGTCTTGATAATATATTGCTCATCGGCAATTCAACGTCGGGCAAGGGTGACGGCGCCCTGCTCCGTGTCAGCAGCGATGTTTCGACGCAATTGGTTCGCTCCAGCGTGGATTCCTCCGCCGTGCCGCTCATGACAATTGGGCAGGGAGCAAGGATTTCAGGCGCCAGCGTTACGCTGGATTCGACTTCCAGGACAAGCTTTGATTCAAGCGCTGTCTTGAGCGGCCAGACTATCAACCTCGGCAGCGGCCAGACCAGCCTTGTGCTGGATAACAGCCAGCCGGTGACTTCCGGCCTGGTACTTTCCAACGCGGCCCTGCAGAATCTTCAAAGTTCCGCGCAGGCCCTGTCCTTATTGAGCTATTCCACGATTGATATTTATGGGACAGGCCAGATCGGTACGCCAGGATTTAACAGCTTGGTACTGCACACTGCGGCAATCCGGGGTTATAACAACGGGGGTGGGACAGTGAGCTTTATGGCTCAGAACATCCAACTGGACAACTCCCCGGGCAGGACAGTCGCCGCTCCGGCGCCGGTGCTGGCCGGCACCCTCGAATTTGATGCCTCGACCCTGCGACTCGGTGTCGGCCAGTTGGGAGTTGATCTTTATGCAAATCTGAATCTGAATGCCAGTGGTGGCGTGCTCGTGGAAGGGAACGGCGGGCTGGCCGCGCAGGGGAATATCCATATCATAACTCCGGAGATTACCGGCGCCGCAGCGGCTGCTCAGTCCATAACCGCCGGGGGATCCCTGCTCATTGATAAATCCGGCGTTTCAACCATTGACAGCCTCGGAGGGTTGGGTGCCAGCCTGGTTTTGCAGGGGGCCAATGTCTCAGTGAACACCGATGTGACTTTGAAAAGCGGTTTGCTCAAGCTTCATGCTTTGAATGGCGGAGTTGTTGTGGGAGGTATTCTGGATGCAGGCGGCAGCGCCAAGGTGTTCTTTGACCAAATAAAGTACAGTAACGGCGGCCAGATTATTTTGGAGTCGGACACAGGTTCCGTGACCTTGGCTTTGAGCGGTAGCGTGTCGGTTGCAGCCCAATCGGCTGCTGGCGATGCTGGAACGATTTCCATCAGCGCCCCGGCGGGTACGTTTGTGCATGATGGAGCTTTGTCGGGGCAGGCGGGCGCAGGCGGGCAGGGCGGCAGTTTCTCCCTGGATGTGGCAACGATGGATCCTTCAACCGTTCTGGGCGGCAATGACCTGGCTTCACTCGAGCTGGCATTGGCTTCGAATGGTTTTGACCAATCCCAGTCGATCCGTGTCCGGGGTGGCGGCTCCAATGGTGTCAACAATGATGTCTATGTCGCTGCCGGAACTACAGCCAGGGTGCACACATTCAACCTTTCGACTGACCAGGGTTCGATCACAGTTGGCGGCAAAATTGATGCCAGTGGCGCTACCGGTGGCGCCGTTAATTTGACGGCGCAAGGCAGTGTGGTGCTGGAGAGTGGGGCAATCCTGACCGTGAAAGGGGACACCTTCAACGATGCCGGCAAAGGTGGCGCGGTCACTCTTGAGGCCGGTTCGGAAACCAACGGCAGCTTCAGCAATCAAGCCTTGGGCGCCGGCCCTCAAATCCATATTCAGAGTGGTTCCGCCATTGACCTTTCCGTTGCTCAAAATGCAACTCCAGCAGTCACAAGCGCCAACGCTGCAATAGGCAAATTCAGCGGAACGCTGAATTTGCGGGCGCCGCAGACGGCAGGCAATACGGATCTTCAGATTAAAGAAATTGATGGAACCATTCTGGGCGCCTCCAGCATCCTGGTGGAAGGCTATCAAGTCTATGCGCCCGCTGTCGGCTCGATTAACAACACAGTGGAATCTGCTGTTCAAAATAACGGAAACACCTTCGGCGGAAATGCTGCGGCAATCACCAACCGCTTGTTTGCCGGCAATGCCGGATTGAAACCACTGGCTGTCATTGCTTCCGGAGCGGAAATCATCAATACCAACGGCAATCTGACGTTGTCCATCGATTGGGACCTCCACACTTTCCGTTTTGGTCCAAACAGCGCACCTGGTGTTTTGACCCTGCGCGCTTCGGGGAACCTGGTTTTTAACGGCACCTTGAGTGACGGCTTTAACGGTTCCACCTACAACGCCACGCTCCTCGCCGCCAATCCTGCGCTTCCGCTTAACGCCCAGTCCTGGTCCTATCGCCTGGCCGCAGGTGCTGATTTTAGCGCCGCTGATTTTCACCAGGTACAGTCTTTGGCAAGCCTCGCTGCTAATAGCGGATCACTTAAACTCGGCATAAATGGCACAGGCTCGCCTTCGGTTGGAAACACCGGAACAAAGGCCCTGACCAGCGATGCGGTCAAAGGCCATTATCAGGTCATCCGCACCGGCAGTGGCGATATTGACATCTCCGTTGGCCGCGATGTTCAATTGCTGAACCCATTTGCCACGATCTACACCGCTGGCGCCAAAGTCACGGATCCAACCCTGGGCGGGACATTTGTGACGCCTCCCTCGGCCAACATCAGTTCAAGCTCCGAAGGCAACCTGGGGGCCACCCAGGAAACCCCGACCTATCCCGCGCAATACAGCATGGCGGGCGGCAATGTGACCATCGCGGCCCAGGGAGACATCAAACATCAAACTCTTTTCCAGGGGCAACTGATCGATGATTCCGAAAAACAACTCCCGGATAATTGGCTCTACCGGCGTGGTTATATGGATCCCACGACAGGCCAATTCGGCATCGCCAAATTTGGCGACGTGGCCTCGACCACATGGTGGGTGGATTTCAGCAATTTCTTCGAGGGAGTGGGCGCGCTCGGCGGCGGCAATGTTACTCTGGTTGCCGGGGGCGATGTCCGCAATGTTGATGCTGTGATCCCCACCAACGCCCGCATGCCTGTTGGAAAACCGAATGCGGGCAACATGGTTGAATTGGGTGGGGGGGATTTGAGCGTGACGGCAGGAAACAACATCAGCGGCGGCGTTTATTATGTCGAGCGCGGCCAGGGTACGCTCAGCGTCGGCAACACCATTACCACCAACAGCACGCGTTCCCCGTCCGTGCCGCAGTATCTCAGTTTGAATTCCACAGTTTTGCCCTCCCAAACGTGGCTGCCCACGACCTTGTACCTTGGCAAGGGCGGCTTTGACGTGACGGCCCGCGGAAACGTGCTGCTCGGCCCCATCGTTAACGCCTTTATGCTGCCCCAGGGCATCAGTAATACATTTTATGACAAAACCTATTTCTCGACCTATGCGGCTAATGACACGGTGAATGTTTCCTCCCTGGGAGGCAATGTTACATTCAGGAATGATGTCACGTTGCCCGGCAACGAGCAAACCACACCCGTCCTGATCGCTTGGCTTGAAAATGTGAATCTCTTGAGATCGTTGCCTGCCACGGTTTCATTTTATGAACCCTGGCTCAGATTGGTCGAAACCGATGTCGATCCCTATTTCGATACTTTTGCAGCACTGGCCCCACCCACCCTGCAGGCAACCGCATTTTCGGGCGATATTAATCTGGGCGGCTCGATAACCCTGTCGCCTTCGCCTGGCGGTACTGTGGATTTTGCGGCCACAGGCTCGATCAACGGCCTGCAATCCAACGGCGTTACTAATTTCTCTGCCACTTTTACTCCGATCACTTCCTGGGGTTCCTCCCAGATCAATCTTTCCGATGCCGATCCCAACTCCGTACCCGGCGTGGCTTCGCCGTCTGCTGTTCAAGCGGTTCCCGGCGTTGGAATCTCCACCAATGTCGCACGGCAAACCAACTCCCAACTGCTTGGCTCCCTGGGCGCCATGTTCCAGGAATCCGGATCCACAGAAGGTACGCATGCCGTCTTGCAGGCCAAACAGGTTCTTCATACGCCTGGTTTGCTCCACCAGAATGATCCCAATCCGCTTCGTCTCTATGCGCTGGGCGGGGATATCTCGGGTCTGACTCTCTTTTCCGGCAAATTTTCCAGGATTTACGCGGGCAATGACATCACGGACACTTCCTTTTATATCCAAAACAACAATGCGGCGGATATTAGCATCGTCAGCGCGGGCCGTGACATCATTCCCTACGATGCGAATTCGGCGTTGCTCCAGGCAGCCAGCCAGCCCGGAAATGTCACCAATAGCGCGCTCAATAATTTCAACACCAGTCCTTATCAAGCCGGTGATATCCAGATCAGCGGACCGGGCACACTCGAAGTCCTGGCCGGACGAAATTTGAATCTTGGCATCGGCGCCGGCAATTCCGACGGCACCGGCGTGGGCATCACCAGCATCGGAAACACCCGCAATCCCTATCTTTCCTTTGGCGGGGCTGATATTATCGCTGGGGCGGGTATCGGCGCGCCCGCGGGGGACCTGGCATCACCCTCATCCAAATTTGATTTTTCCGCTTTCATTGCTGCGATTCTCAACCCGGCCACAGCCGGCGCCCAGGCCACACGCTACTTGCCTGACTTGCCCGCCCTCGCCCTGCCTGCGGATACTTTCAGCCAGCAAGCTCCGGCGACTGGTTATTTAAATAATCTGGGAGTTCTCTTGGGCCTTTCCGGCAAGCCTACCGGCCAGCAGGTCTTGGCTGCGTTCAACCTGCAACCGCCAAGCCAGCAAACCTCTCTTGCATGGAATGCTTTTCAACAATTGCCTGCTTCCCAGCAGGATGTGCTTGCCCTTGGCATCTTTTACCTGGCTCTGCGCGATGCGGGCCGCGACCACAACAATCCTTCCAGCCCGGGCTTCCAAAGCTTCGCATCTGCCAACGCCGCGATTGCCGCCCTTTTCCCGGGAAATACCTGGAAAGGGGATATCTTGACCCAGGGCCGCGATATCCGGACCACCAGCGGCGGCAACATCAGCCTCTTCGCGCCCGGAGGCGGACTGACCCTGGCCTCCACCGCCATTGGCAATCCGCTGACGCCACCCGGCATTGTCACCGAAGACGGCGGCAGCATAGCCATCTTCACCCGCGGCAGCGTGAATTTGGGAATCTCCCGTATTTTCACGCTGCGGGGTGGTAATGAAATCATCTGGTCCAGCAACGGGGACATTGCCGCCGGCGCTTCGTCCCGCACTGTGCAGTCGGCCCCGCCCACCCGCGTCCTGATCGATCCGCAAAGCGGCGATGTGCAGACCGACCTTGCCGGATTGGCCACCGGCGGCGGTATTGGTGTCTTGAATACGGTTCCCGGAGTCAAACCGGGCGACGTCGATTTGGTTGCTCCGAACGGAACCATTAATGCCGGCGATGCAGGCATCCGGGTGTCAGGCAATCTGAACCTTGCCGCCGTTCAGGTCCTCAATGCGGGGAATATCCAGGTGGGCGGCCAGTCCGCCGGGGTTCCCGTGGCGGCGCCTGGCGTGAGTCTGGGCTCTTTGACCTCCGCCTCCAACACCACCGCCGGGGCTGCCAGTGCCGCAGCCGATGTCGCCAAACAGGCGCAAAATGAGGCTGCTGGTGCTCAACAGGGAGAAACGCCGCCTTCCATCATCACCGTCGAAGTGATCGGTTACGGCGGCGCCGACGGTCCGCTCTAATCCCCTCCTATCAAATTCTCCATTATACACAAGTACTGGATCGCCACGGCCCAGAAGACCACACACCCCGAAGCGCTCCGCTTTCTGCCCCTCTTGATAGAGGGGATTGGGCCTCCTAATGAACAGAGGTGACAATATGTTGAAAGATAGGATGTTGGCTAAAACGCCAACGGCGTTTCGCCCTTCAGCCCAGGGTTGCGAGGAACGAGCTACCCTGGGTAAAATAAAAAAATCATCCCGAACCCTGAAAGCGGTTCCGGCCAGTCTTCACGCAAGCCATGATGCCACAACTCCGATAGGCATCGCGAGTGAACTCCTTCAGAGTTGGGGATATATTTTTACAGATATTTTACTATCTGGACACAGAGGCAATTGTGATACTTGAAGTGGACCATAAAAAACATCGAAGACGCCGAATGCGACCCTTGATGTTTGTGAAAAAAGGCTAAAGAGCTATGAAGAAAACAAGCGCCAAAAACAAAAAAATAATAGACAATGGGTGGAGAGAGCCGTTCAGGATTTTCTCACGTCTTTCCGACGCCGACATGGAACTTGTCGAAACCCGACTTGCCGCCAGCAGGCTGCTTAGAGCCACAAGAGAGAAGGGCAGGCTCACGCAGGAGGCTGTGGCCGAAAAATTGCATACCAGCCAATCCCGCCTCGCCAAAATGGAAGCGGGCGATTCGTCCGTATCGCTTGACCTTCTTTTCAGGTCGCTTTTTGCGATGGGAGTCTCCCGCAAGGCGCTAACGTCAGTTTTCTGAAGCTTTTTCAGCGTAGTTGCGTACGCCGCAGGCGCAGGGTTCGCACACCGTCCGCCGCGGCGGACTTTGGCGGACGTGAGAAAATGTGCTGGCTGTTTGTTTTTAACCCAATTTGTCCTCCTTTGCGCGCGTGGCGACCTTGGCGCGAAATGTGTGTTCTGGATTGCCGCGTTGTCGGGCTTTGCCCTCCTCCTCGTCCGCAGCGGCGGAACGCGGACGTGTGGACTCGTCATCACGAGGAGTCCTCGACGTGGTGATCCATGTGTTCTCTTCAGCTTTCTTTTGCGTTTTTTGCGCCTTTTCGCGGCCAACCCTTAATGTCTTTTGCCGTTCTTGGCGTGCGTGGCGACCTTGGCGCGAGAATGGTTTTGGACCTTCCCATTTGTCCTCTTTGCGTTCCTTCGCGATCTTCCTGTAATGTTAAGTCTTAAGTTTTAAGCTTCTCAAAATCAGTGTGTATCGGCGTCCATCCGTGGTTCAACCTGCATTTCCTCTGCGTTCTTGCGCCTGCGGTGAACGGTGTTTGCTTAAATCCGTTACACATTTGCCACACAAGGTTCACATCATTGACAAATCTTAGCCTCTAAATTTCTGCCCGTTATGAACTCAAATCATTACACTGCAAATAATCTGAAAAATATTTGCGCCTGCCTTCTTGCGGCATCCATTTTTCTTTCCATGGGCTGCGCAAAAAAACGGAGCTTGGAACAGATCAAAGCCGATGCTGAAAAAGGCGTTGCCGAGGCCCAATTTGAACTTGGCCGCGCTTACTTCAAGGGAGAAGGCGTGCCACGGGACTATTCCAAAGCGCTGGACTTTTACCTCCTGGCCGCCAGGCAGGGAAACGTCAAGGCCCTGACCAACATCGGCGGCCTTTATGCCCAGGGGATCATTGTAAAAAAAGATGAGGCCGAAGCGTTAAAATGGTTCCGCCAGGCCGCGGAAAAGGGCGATACCGTTGCCATGTATGACATTGCATGGATGACCGCCCATGGCCAGGGTACGGCACAGGATGACAAAGAAGCGCTGCTCTGGTTCCGCAAAGCAGCCGAAGCGGGACAGCCGGATGCCCAGGCCCGCCTTGGTGATATGTATGTCAAAGGCGGCAATGGAGTGGAAAAGAACGATGCCGAAGCCGCCACATGGCTGCGCAAAGCAGCTGAGCAGGGGAATGCTTCCGCGCAGAACACGTTCGGTGTACTGCTTGAAAATGGCATGGGAGTTGGAAAGGATCTACACGAAGCGAATTTGTGGTTTCAGAAAGCGGCCGGGCAGGGCGAACCCCGTGGCCAGATGAACTTCGGACGCATGTTTGAATCCGCCGGCGATTACAAAACAGCATGCATGTGGCTTATCCTCAGCGCCAACCAGGGAGAAATTGCCGCGCAAAAGGAACTGCAACTTCTGATGGGCACAAAGAAGATCAATCCTGCGCAGTATGAAGAAGCCAGGCTGCTGGCGGCGGAATACCAGGCGAAACAGCGGCAGCAAAAAAAGTTTTAAGCCCCCCACTATCTGCGCTCATCCGCGTAATCTGTGGATAAGGGTGTGCCGGTTTTAATCCCTGTTTCCCATCCGTATTTATCGGTGTTATCCGTGGTTCAAAAGATGCTTTTCTTTTTGCCTACCTTGGCGTGCGTGGCGATCTTGGCGCGAAAAATGTGCTCTGGATTGCCGCGTCGCTACGCTCCTCGCAATGACGCGGTCGCGTGGACTCGTCATCACGAGGAGTCCTCGACGTGGTCGATCCATGTGTTCTCTTCCGCCTTCATCAATCATCCCTTCTTCCACGACCTTCGTGCCTTCGTGTGAGACCCTGTGCTGGTTTTTGGTTTCAACCCCCAAAATGTATTCCTCTGCGCCTCCGCGTCTGCGCGAGAAAATGTGCTGGCTGCTTGTTTCTATAATCCGGGCTAAAAGCAGTATCATTTCCTTTAAAGTCGTGGTTCTGCGTGGGCTTTTTCTGTTTTGTGACGAAATCGACACATACGATAAAAAACAGTAAAAACCCACCTTCCCGCCATCTTACATAACTCATTCATTAAGAAGTATATGGTAAGTTATCAGGCCCAATTCCAGTTACTCCCAAGAAAAATCAACTCCGCACAATTGTAACAGAATCATCACCGGTCTGAGACTTGGAAATCTTAGCGTGCTTGCGCTTTGAAAGACCTTTGAACCGAAACCTCAACCTCAATAAACAACTCAAACGACAAACAAGGAACAGAAAACCAAACGAACACATAACTTAGGAAAAACCACTAAATGAAAAAACATCTTATCAAAATGACGCTTCTGGCCCTGGCCGGAATGGCGTTTACCTCAATGCCTGCCAAGGCGTTGACCTACAGCGACGGCGATCTGTTGCTCGGCTTCCGCGCAACGGGCGGTTCGTCGGTGACAACCGACTACGTCATCGACCTCGGTGTCTTCACCCAGTTCACCGCCGGCGGCGTTTATGTCACGGGCAGCCCCGTGAACATATCCATCGGCGGCATCACCAACGGTTCCGGAGTCGCGGCCGACTTGTCGGCCCAATACGGTTCCGACTGGTACACCAACACCACCACCGGCCTCCTCTGGGGTGTTGCGGGAACACAAAAGAGCATTGGCAATGGCACAAGCACCGCTAACACCCTGTTCGTCAGTGCGGCTGAGCCGAGCAATGGCACCCAATCAACTCCATGGAACAGAGCGAGCACGCTTTCTCAAGGCGGGCCGGCGGGTAAGATGACAACAGGTACAGGACAAGGCGGAGTGTATGCCACGGGGTCTGCCACGGCCAATGATACGGCTGGAACCTTCCAATCGACAAGCACCACCAATAGCTGGGCTTATCAAATGCCAGGCGGTGGTGGTACCACCGCTACAAGCGCCTACTCTACGTACAGCGGTACGGGCGGGGCCGGCTTGGAAGCTGTCGTGAGCAATACCAGCGCCAATGTGCTGGATCTCTACCGGCTCAATACCGGCTCCGGCCCAGGCTCGTTGCTGGGTACCCTGACATTGGGTAGCAACGGGACTGTCGCGTTCGATGCCGTTCCCGAGCCGAGCACCTACGCCATGCTGGTCGGGGGCGTCCTGGCCCTCGTTGTGCTGCGCCGTAATATGCCCGGAAAGAATACCCGGAAAAAACTGACTGATTCAAGCTGCTAAACCTCAATACAAACAACATAAAACCACACAAACTTATTACTAATATGAAATTATCCAAATTCTTTGCGGCAGGCTTCCTGGCTCTGTCGTTCAGCGGGGCGGTCCATGCGGCCACCGTTGTCCACATCACCGGATCGACAGCGTTCCGCAAATCCACCATCGTCGCCATTGAAAAGCTGATGATCGCCGGACCTGGCGGGGGAACCTACAGCGATGGTACAACAACCATCAGCGCCAACAAATTCAAGGCTGCCTACAATGCCACGACGGCTGCGAATGGCGAGCAGGGCGACACTTATGTGGTTCTCGAAGGAACCATCACGGGCGCCAGCAATCCCGTCATTGTGAAAGCCACATGGAGCGGTTCAGTGGGTGGCCTGATCACGGTGGCCGACCAAATTGACACCACTCAGATTGTGTCGAACGGATATCTGTCCACTGCCAATCTGGACAGCGTTTCCGAGTCGAATACGGTCGGAAATGCAAACATCATCGGTGGCAAGAGTGATTTTACCACCACACGTGACGGTGATAATGAGAAAGCCCAGATCGCCATGTCGGATTCCTTTGCGGCATCCGCTGGCATCAGCAGCGGTTTGACTGCGTCCGCCACTGGAGGAGGAACTCCCGGCCTGGTCGGCATTGTTCCGTTCGAGTGGGTGGCGAACAACGGCGTGACAGCCCCGGTCAAGTTTACCGGGTGTTCCTCTGCGACGGCCAGCAGCACGATTACCTATACGTCTGCGATCTACACGCCGACCGGCGCTCTGGCTTCCAATGCCCAGATCAGCGCGGTCAATGTCTTGGGTGGCCCAAGCATAGCCAGAAATGTGGGGATTACGGGAGCCACGGGAACCGGTACCCTCGGTGGTACGATCACGATTGCATCCGCGAATACATCCACCCTCTCGGCCATCTCCAGTGCAACCTACGTCGGAGCGGTCAATGGTTCCAATCCCATCACTTCCATCAATCAGCTCCAGGCACTGGGGTTGTTGACTACCGGCGGTGCTTTCTTGTCGCAGTTCACGGGAAATTCCGCAGATGCGGTTGCCGTCTATGCAATGGGACGCAACTTCGACTCAGGCACTCGTCTTTCCGAACTGGCTGAAACCACAGTCGGTGTGTTCGGTTCCGTGAATGCCCAACACCAGCCTTCTTTCGTTGGCGGCACAACCTACTCGGGCCAGGTGTTTCCCAATCGCGGCAAAGGCGGTGGCGCGGACAAATATATGGCCACGCTGGATCAGTGGGCGGCGGAAGACATCTACCCTTCACCGTTCACGAAATCATTTGGGCTTGGTCAATCCGGATTCAACGGCGGCGGTGATCTGGCTGATGCGCTGGCTACCCCGGGAAGTCTCGGCGCGCCGGATTCAGGTGTGGGAGCTGCCCCGGCTCTCAACGGCTCGTTGGCTCAAAACGGCGGCTGGCTGATTGGCTATCTGGGCCGTAGCGACGCCACCCGTGCGTGCAAAGCCACGACTGGAGCCAACACGGCCCATCATATTCCCTGGAATGGCCAGCAGGATTGGACCGGTTCCGAGGCTGCGGATGGTTCCGTGACCTTCAACAACGCGGCGATCACGGAAGGCCTTTACTCGCTCTGGGAGTATGAGTTCCTTTACTACGCGAATGGCGCCTCTGCGGCCCAGAAGACGGTTGGCGACAAAATTGCCGCTCAAATCTTCAGCACGGATGCGTCAGCGGCGGGCATTTTGTTCGGTTCCATGAACGTGAGCAAGTCCATCGAAGGCGGCGTTATCACGCATAACTAAACAGTTTGTTTGAAAGTGTCTATCCGCTTTGAGCCAAGCGGAACGGCGGCCGGTGCGAAGTTCCTCTCTTCTTCGCACCGGCTTTTCGTTTCGGGGTGTGTCTCTTCAGTTTTAAATTCGCGCTCGGCGAATCCGTCCGGTGGCGGATTTAAAGTCTTAAGTTTTAAGCTTTTGAAAATCCGTGTTTATCCGCGTCCCCCCGCTCGCGACGGATGTCGGAGTTCGCGACCTTCCTGTAAAAAGTGTTTTGTTTTCGTCTTCGTTTTTCTTATAATGTTACAAGATTGAAATCCAATTATACAATCCTTTCGCTGGCGCTTGTTTTGCCGTCCCTGGGCCTGGTTTTTTATTTGTTGTCTGATAACCCCGGAAAAGAGTTTGGCCAGGGCGTGCAGCCGGTCTCTCGAAACCGAACCGCACCAACTTCAACCCATCGCGTTGACGGCTTTGAAACACCGGCTGGTTCTGTCAATGATGCCGTCCCGCAGTATTCGGATGGAACACCCGTTATTTCAGTTTCAAATCAAGAAAGCGGCGCCCAAGCTCCACGCTCCGGGTTTACCAGCCCCTACGGAGCCCCGGTGGCGAATTCAAACCCTACAGGCACAGGAGCCGCATCAAACGGGGCCAGAGCCGGTGTTTTACCAAGAGCAATTCAGTCCCCGCAGAGCCCGATGATTCTTCAACCGCCGCCGCCAAATCTCACCCCGCAGCAACTGGCCAAATATCAGGACTTGCAACAGCAGTTTATCCAGCAGGCAGGCTCGAATAACCCAAACCAAGTCCCGTCCAACCCGGCTTCTGTCAAGCGCTGGCAGGATGCCCAATCCAAAAGCGACCAACTCTACCAGTTGTGGTTTGGCTCCCAGGCGTACATGAACCTCCAGATGCAACGCGCCCTGCAGCAACAGAAACAATAAATTCTGCAGAAAAGCAGTATCGCTACGTTACCTCCTTCGCCGAGGCTAGGATCTAAAATGACGCTGGTATTTAATGCGCAAGCCTGCTTGTTGTATTCTCTCCTTCAGTGAAGATTTGTAACGATGCAAGACAGGTTTTTCCCGGGGTAGAGCGGCAGCTTGGCGAAAAAGTTTCAAATATCTTTCGCAACAGTCGGTCAGCGAGTAGCGCTTCAAAGTGTCGGCCCGGTTGCTTGCGCGTTGGGAGCGAATAAGCGAAAGGTTTTTCTCCAGCTTGATAAGTTCATTGGCAAAAGCGTCATGATCTCCCAAATGGCATAGCGTTCCACATTTTAAGGTTTCGACAATTTCCCGATGTCCGCTGGGAATATCGGATAGTAGTGGAGAAAGACCGAGGCTGATTCCTTCCAGCACCACTTGGGGCAGACCCTCGAAATTGGAAATATTCAGCAACACGTCCCCCTTGGCCATGACCGCCAAGGCCTCCTTGTTGGGCAGATGCCCTCCCATCACGACGCGCCCCGCAGCGATCGGTTCACTCAGGCCCTCCACCAGAAGTTTCTCAGCGCGACCCGCCCCCAAAATGGTGAGGGTACCGGTGCCTCCGCTCCAGGAATAGCTGTTCCAGATCGGAATCAGGTCCTGACACCGCTTTTGCAGTTGGTCCAGGCGGGCGCTATAGATGATCTTCATCACCCCCTCTGGCTCAGGATCAAAATCGCCTTCGGAAACAATGCCATAGGGAATGTAGTGCACCTTCCGGGCGTCATCCGGGCTGCAAAAGGCAAGGCATTTACGCTCGATCTCCCGTGAAACGGCGATGTAGGAATTGCAATGGCCCATCATTTGTAGAAATTCGTAGTAATAATAATCGGAATCGGTGTGAAGAATTGAGAGCAGGGGAAGTTCCGTGCTGATTTGCCGGAAAAGTGACAGGTGGTTATAAAATTGATTGATCAGGAGACAATCCAGATCCAGGGAAAGGATGGTGTTCCGAAAGTGGCATTTTTGCCATTCCTTCGGATAGCTGTTGAGGTCCAGCGATATACAGCGTTCTTTCAACCGGGACTTGATTTCATGATGCAGCTCCCTGGCCAGCATCTCCCGCTTGGGAAAAGGATCGGCCAGAATAAGAAAAACCTTGTGTCCCTGGTCGGTAAGCTGGCGCTCCAGTCTCTCAAGGAAAACCGGAACCCCGCCGTCCCTCCATTGATCTAGGAATAGGCCTATCCGCATACATTATTAAATAGTGAAACAAATATAGGAGACATTGGGTGATAACATTACACGAGATGCTTATAAAACGCGATAGGCATTGTAGCCCGTAAATTATTTCCTGGGCCCTCCTTACCTTCGCCATTTAAAATAGCGGGACAGGGCCTGCACGCAAAAGCCGGTGGTGAGTTCCATCGATCCCCAAGCCACTGTGCGCAAAAATCCGGAAAAATAATAATCGGCATAGGGCCATCCTCCTTCAGGTCCCTGCGCCCGGACAAGATAGTCAACAGCGGCATCAAGCTGTGGAACATCTGCCTCCAAATTAAGGAGAGCGCAAATGGAATGGGCTGTATCCATGGCGTTGAAACCGATGGCTCCGTCCGCTGTCGCGTAGGAGAGAATTCTTTCGATCAATTCCTTCCGAATGACGGAAAAAGCTGAAAACCCTTCGCGATAATTCCGTGCGATCGAATAATAAAAGACGAAGCGGTTCTGATACCAGCGATCGCAGGTTACTTCCTCCTGCCGTCTAAAAACCTCGATGAGCCAGGCGCATACCGGCTCGGCGTAGGGTGCTGTCCCCAAGTAGGAAATGACGTTGGAGTTAACAATTCCATCGATGTCATCCGGCCGGGGTTCTCCCTGCCAGATTTTATGAGCGGAACGAAATCTTCTGATCTTTTCCAGCGCCACCCACCAATAACCAAAGTTCAAACTCAATGTCGGACGAAGAACGATCCAAGTGTAAAAAAGGCCCGTGCGGCTTCGATTGGCCAAAAGAAGTCCCCGATTATTCGGAAAGCCGACCTTGTTTTGCCGAAGGACCGAGCTGACAGATGCCGTGTCATCAACATCGGGACGGACCGCCTTATAGCCGGGATGGGGACGCGGCCAATAGCGCCAGACGCCGCACGGTTCGATTTGAGAACGCAGGAAAACGCAGGCGCGCGCGATCATGCTTCGACTAATCGCTGAATCACTAAAGGCCAGACTGGAGGCAATCAGGGTGGTTGCGAAAGGAGTACTATCGACCCTTGCCGGGAATTTGTTCAGAAGCGAAACGATGGCGCAGGGAAATTCGCCGGAAGGCAGTTGTCTCTGCCGAAGAAACTCCAGGGCTCGATCAAGAACGGGCGTGAGATCGGAATGGGTCACGGAAGTTTTTTGCTTAAGAACGTTCTGTTTTTAACAGGGTGCGGGCCTTCAGTATAAACCATTTCCTACCCCCGGCAAAAAGAGAATCGATGCTTTTTGGAAAAAGCAGGAAATGAAGACCGAGTATGAGCCATGCCAATGAACTTGCGGACGTATAAGCCAGCAGAAATGTGGCGGGATAAAGGAAAGGATAATATTCCTCGAAAACCGGATGGAATCCTCGTGAAGGAGTTACCAGGGCAATCTTGATTCCCAGATGGAAATAACGAACGGTGACGACCACAAAATAGAAGCCTAATAAAGGCCACGCCCAGGGAGAGTCCACTTGAATCAAAACCAAAACGAGTGTGACGATCTCAATGGGAAACAGGAACCAGACGACAAGCCCTTTCGCGAAATTGGAACCCACCCGCACGACGAAAGTCCGTACGCCAATCTGCTGATCGTTCTCGTAATCCCTAATTTGGTGAAGGAGAATTCCACGCAACCCGAGGGCAATCGCCCAAAACACCAAAGAAATCACAAAGGGGACAGGCAGTCTCAAATCAGTGCCCTCTGAAATCAAGGTCAATCCCCAAAGCGTGGGAATCACATGGCTGCCGCATGAATCCATAAGCAGCCCCCATGCGCCCCGGGCTTTTAACCGTACGGGAGGAATCGAATAAAGGGCAAACACGATCCAGTTGGAAAGATAGAGCAGGCAGGTCAGCGGATAGTGGCGGAACCAGAATAAAACGCAAAACCCGCCGACCATGCAAAATCCGAGGGCGCCCAATCGCATCCCCAGATTTCTTTCCGTGCCGATCGCAACTTTGCCGCCAGCCAAATCCTCCGGCCAGTCGGTCAGATCGTTGAGAACGGAAACATAGCTTGCGGCAAAAAACAGCGCGACAATAACGGCTGGTAGAAATGGCCATAAGGTGGTCAAAGGTATTCCGAGTAAAAGCGCAATGCCGTAAACCGTACCCAAGGCACAGGCAATTTTGTGCTCCCACCAATCGCGTACGCGAAAGAGCTTGCTCACTTTCCTGAAGAAGCCTTTTCGGGAAAATAGCTGTCGAATCGATGCCACCCCCGATCAAGTAGCGTTTTCTCGACCTGACACAACCCAATAGTTGAAATGCCCCCCGCTTTTTGGAACACGTTGCTTAATTATCGCTTCGCGATGAGCAGTCTCGCTTCTTAGATCGCTCGGGTTCGATGGTGTCTCAAGACACACCGAGGGAGTGCGACGGGAGGGAATCGAATTATTGTCCGGCTCTCCGGACAATCTGCGGGCTGGCCTGCGGCAAAACGCTTTGCTGGAAAGTCACTTCGTGACAAGCAGTATCGCTACGCTCGGGTTCGATGGAGTCAAAAGGCACCAGTTGAACTGGTGCGGCGGGAGGGAATCGAATTATTGTCCGGCTCTCCGGACAATCTGCGGGTTGGCCTGCGGCAAAACGCTTTGCTGGAAAGTCACTTCGTGACAAGCAGTATCGCTGCGCTCGGGTTCGATGGAGTCAAAAGGCACCAGTAAACTGGTGCGGCGAGAGGGAATCGAACCCTCGCTTCTAGCTTGGAAGGCTAGAGTCCTACCATTAAACGACCGCCGCCAGGATTGGTTGGAAATCCTAAAGCCACTCCCGGCCCCAGGCAATGAAAAATCATGGAGGGATTACGGGAGATGAAACTCAAGCCGTGATGAGGTCTGTTTCCAGAGGTTTGTCTTTTTTGAAGCGGCTTACGCCCATGATGCTGAAGCCGATAACACGACCCTGCGCATCCACACGCTCCATGACGGCGTCGTGCTTGGTCTCTTTTTCGTAACCAGCAGCGTCGGAGAAACGAACTTCCAGGAAATCCGCTTCCGCATCGAACCAAATTTTCACCTTATCGGCCATAAGTTTTCTCCAGCTTTCGGTTTGTCGGTCAGATAGGCCGTGACCACAAACGCATCATTACCCTCATATTTAACCACAACACACAGCCATTTACCATCCACAATTGTTTGTGTGTAAAATTCATAAAACAACCGTACCGCTGCGTCCGAACGTGAGCGTCGTACCAATTGGGGCTGTCACAACACCTGTTCGATCTCCCCGGCCATGTGTTTCATTTCGGAATGCTCAATAATGTGGGCCAATCGTTCATCCGTCAGCCGGACTTGGTGTCCGAAGCAATCTTGCAAGGTTCTCATTTGCCTTTGGCTTCCATGATTTTGCTTTCTTCCAGAATCAAACAGTAGGGCGCATACGCCAAGTCGTCCAGCTTGCTTCGATGCAACCCTGGGCTGACGGACCCAATTCCGTTGGGATTGAGTGAGGCTGGGTTCAGGCGGTTTTCGCTCGCAGTCCCTCTAACATGCTGATATTATGACACGCGCTTTATGACATCCCCAGGCATCCATCATTCACTGCTGCGAATTGATCGCGTGACCGGAGAGCCACCGGCACCTTTTGAGCGTCCGAATGAGAAGCTGGATTTCTGGGTGCTGGAGCTGCCGAACGCGGATAAGGGTGATATTGCGTCTTGGTATTCACGCGTTAGCGAGATTCTAAAAGCCCACGCGCCGTTGTTGTCTCAGTTGCACAGCACTGATGCACAGCTTGCGCTGTTCATCGAAACTGCCGGGGATGATCCGGTGTTCAGATTGGAAGCGGCATTTTTGAAAATGCTTGCCGACTTTGGAATTTCGCTGGAGCACCACAACGCCCCCGAATGAACGCGCTATGAAAAAATGGCTGGTCATTTTATTGTCGCTTGAGCTTTTGATTGCCATTCTGCTTGGACAGAGCTCAGTTGTGTGCAGAGCGGATTTCGAACGGGCGCTCACCGCCCAGTTCAGGAATCCGACGCCGGAAAACCAGATGGAGTTGGAAAGGCAGAGACAGATCAATGTGTTGTATCGCTGGCGATTGTCCGCCGTCACATTCGGCCAGATGGCGGGCGTGACGTTGCTTGGCCTTTATATCATCCATAGACGCCGGGCCCTAGCCAGAGCGGGTGAATAAAGCAGCCGCAACCCGCGTAGAGATTGGATAAGAAAACCTGTTTCGCGCCAGTACGCAAAGCTCGCCAAGGTTCGGGAAGATTTTGGAACTCTCAAACAAACTCCAAGATCTCTTTATAAAAAACGATCCGTTTTTGAGATTTTTGCGCTTTTTCGCGGCCAAATCCGGTTTTTGACTTTTTCCCGGCTTTTGACAACTCCGGGGCCTGTGCCATGTTTTGCTCCATGAAAGCAATCCCGGCATTCTTATTTTTCTTATCCATTACCACTATGAACAATATGGCCCAAACCCAATCCCTCTATGACCTTCAGGTCAAAACCCTCGAAGGCGAAACGAAAAATCTGGCCGACTACAAAGGCAAAGTGGCCTTGGTGGTCAATGTCGCCTCCAAATGCGGCTTTACCAAGCAATACACCGGATTGGAAAAACTTTACAACGACTACAAGGACAAGGGATTCGTCCTCCTGGCCTTTCCTTCAAACGATTTTGGAGGGCAGGAGCCCGGGTCACCTGCGGAAATCCGCCAGTTTTGCACCAGCAAATTCAACGTCACCTTCCCGATGTTTGAAAAGGTAAAAACCAAGGGCGATGGCCAGAGCCCGGTTTACCAATTTTTGACCGCTACCCAGCCCGCGCCGAAATGGAACTTCACCAAGTATCTCATCGATAAGGAAGGGCATGTCCTGTCTTCCTACCCGAGTCCCGTGACACCTGAAGACGCGAAATTGCGCGCGGCCATTGAGGCTGCTCTGAAGTGAAGCATTGGTTTCGCGCCAAGCTCTCAAAGTCGCAAAGGGGCAGTTTTTGAACCACGGATAAACACGGATTTACACAGATAAGAAAAATACTCGCACAGAGGCGCGGAGAGCGCAGAGAATTGAGGTTTAAAACATTTGGGACAGAATGGATTGTGTGTTGGTTGCTTTAACCCCTCAAAATGCGTTTTGCATTTTTTTGCGGGCTTTGCGTACTTGGCGCGAAACGGGCATTTGCGTTTATCTGCGCGATCTGCGGTTAAAAGGGTTTTTTCTTGGTGGCTTTGTGCGAGGAACTGCGCTGAAAGTGCTGAATTTAACAAACCGGACGGCAGAGTTTTTTGATTATGAGAGCTGGAATGAGCGCCATTTTTCTCCTGATTTGCTCGAACGTCTTTATGACCTTCGCGTGGTACGGGCACCTGAAAAACTTTTCCTCCAAACCCTGGTACATTGCGGCAGCGCTGTGTTGGGGAATTGCGTTCTTTGAATACATTTTCCAGGTGCCGGCCAATCGGATTGGTTACACCACCTACAGCCTGCCGCAATTGAAAATCATCCAGGAAGTGGTCACACTCAGCGTCTTTGTCCCATTTTCGATGTACTACGTGAATCAACCGTTGAAATGGGATTATCTCTGGGCAGGGCTCTGTCTTCTCGGTGCGGTTTATTTCATGTTCCGGGCCTAACCCGGATGTTTCACAGCTTCAGAAAACCCCTACAAAGTTTCCAGGCCCCAAAGCGGGGCAGAAACAGGAGTGCAAGGACATCCGGGTTATAAGCAAAACCGCCTGAATGGAGAGATTTTTCATGACGGGTGTGAAATAAGCAGGCTAAGAAGTCTTTCCGGGGCCAAAAATCCGTGCTATGGTTTTTCTTTTATGGGTACATGGGTCTATGATTTATTGTTTTGCAGCGGGCTTGTCCTACTCGCGCTGGCCTGTTTCCAATCGGAACGGAACTGGGTGCGTCGAACGGGTCTGTGGCTGATCTTTGCCAGCATCGGCATGGGAGTCTGGTTCCTGACCCACAGTATCGCTCTCATGCTCGGCGCCGTGGCGGCGTGGTTTATTGTGCCCGTGGGCCAGGCCATGTATTTTTCCAGGAAATTGCGCTTTTCGCGCCAGCGCCAGTTGAATCCCGGCCGCCTCGACCCCGTGGAATTTGAAGACCTGGGTTCCCTGACAACCGATTTGCGCAACGTCGATTTTGTCATGGATGCGGACTACCGGCTGGAACCGTCCCCCATTGAGCAGGGCTTTCGCCTGTTCCGGCATCGAAGCGAGCTTTTGTATGCGGCGATCGCCATTGTGCATCAGGGGCCCATGAGCCTGTATTATGCGATGATCCTCACGCCGGGCGCCGAGGGGGCCATTTGGATGACCTGGGATTATCCGTTGGCGTACGGCTTGAAAATGCCGCCTCACTTTAAAATTTACCGTTGCCTGGACGCCCGTTCGGCGGAGGAATTGCTGGCCCAGCACCGCGAATTTTTGAAAATCAACGAAGTCGTGCCGTCGCCTGACGCGCCGGTGCAGGAAGCGGGGCATTTTTTCGACGACCTGTTCAAGGCGACCATCCAGCACAATTTGAATATCGGTCTTTTGCAACAATTCAAAAATTCCGAGGACGAGGTTGCCTACAGTTGGCGCGGAACTTTTTTCATTTCCTGGCAGGTGCTGGTTGAGCTCATCCGGGGCTGAATTCAAGTTTAAGGTTTTAAGTTTTAAGCAGCTTCCATCCCCGATAGGCATCAAGGCAGGCTGCGGTTAAAAATATGTCTTTGCGTGTTCACATTCCGGATGAATCCGTCCTTTGACGGATGTCTTTCCGCTCGCGACGAATGTCGGAGTTCACTCGCGATGCATATCGGAAGTTGCGGCAAGTTCCCGATCCTGTAAATCCTGTTGATCCTGTCCCAAAATGTATTGTGTATTGAAGTTTCCTGCCTTCGCGCGTTGGTTGCCGGACGATGGTGGGCAGGCAAGTTTTAAAATAGTTTGACAAAAGTATGTAAAAATATACCATTGAAGTATGGAGAAATACAAATATTCGGATACCACCGTCAAGCTGGAGTCTTCGGTTGTCCGTGATGCGGCGGCGGTATTGGAGCCGGGCCAGACCCTCACCTCCTATGTGAGGGACGTGGTGTATCGCGACGTGAAACGGCGTCGCCTGAAACAGGCGGCGCGCACGTACCGGGATTTTCTCGCGGGGAATCCCGAGGAACGCGCGGAGCTGGACGCGTGGGAAAGCGCGGACTTGGCCTCCCCTCCAAAATCAAGCAAACAGACTTCCCGTAAATGACGCGCGGCAGCATCGTCTGGGTCAATCTGAAGGACGCAACGCCACCGGAATTCGGCAAGACACGGCCGGGCCTTGTCATTTCCAACACGGAAGCCAACGAGGCATTGGCTTCGGTTGTTGTCATTCCCATTTCCACCAAGCCTGGAATCATCTGGCCGTTGCGGCTGGCCATGCCCCGGATTGCGGGCATGAAGCCCGGTTTTCTGGTGCTGCCCGGCATCCGACAGGTGAGCAAAACCCGATTGGAACAAATCGCGGGCGATGTGCAGGAGGATTTTCTGAACGACGTGGAAGAGGCGCTTGAGGCTTACTTAAGAGATTAGCAGGGATTCGAGGCCCCCGTCCGGCAGATGGCGATCCACCCCTTAATAGAGGAGAGGCAGCACACCCCGAAGCGCTTCGCTTTCTGCCCCTCTTGATAGAGGGGATTGGGCCTCCTAATGAACAGATGTGACAAGATGTTGAGATCTAGAATGTTAGTTAAAACGCCAACGGCGTTTCGTACTTCAGCCCAGGGTTGCGACGCCGAAGCCTAGCGAAGGCGGGAGCTACCCTGGGTAAAATAAAAAATCGTTCCGAACCCTGAAAGCGGCTCCGTCCGCCTCTTAAGCAAGCCCTGGGGTGCCCTAACTTGTGACGTGATCCGCCGTTGTCCGGCAGCCGGACTATGGCGGGACAAGCAAGCACATCCCTCCATTTAAACCTCTGGCTGTCTTCCCCGGAAATGGCCATTCGACGGGTACAGGAGCGGGTCAAAAAGGGCGGGCACCACGTCCCGGCGGCAGACATTCGACGCCGATACGGGCGCAGCCTCGTTCATGCAGTGGAAGATTACCTGCCCTTGGCAGATAGCTGGACAGTTTGGAGCAGTGAAGCCAACCCTCCAAAATTGCTGGCTTCCTCAGGGCGGAACGATCTAACCTCAGTAAGGAAGCAGATTGGTTTATGATCAAGCCCTTGAATCCAAAACAGCGAAAAAAGGCGGTGTCCCAGGAGCCGCTTTTCGTCAAGCGCGCCCGCCGTGCCATGCTTCGCGCCGCCCGTAACGTTGCGGCGGAAAACAAACGACTCGGGCTGCCCCTGATCGTGTCCAAAGGCTGAGGGGGCGGGGCGGAATGCTGAATTCCTAGCGGCATGATATATCAGAAGCCCATAATTCCATTCGACGATGATTTATTTATTCCCCAACGATGACGATGCCGCGCAGCCTACAGCCCATCCGAAACCAGATATCATGGCGCAATTGAAGGAAGTGTGGGGCGACCGTGTGTTTTCGATGAAAGAAGCAAGGGCCATGCGGGAGGCTGAATTGGAAGGTGAGGAAGGGTGATTGATTGCCCGGAAACGAATCCCACGGACTCCCCGCGCGACCCGGGCCGGGTGCGCGAGATGTTCGGAAAAATATCCGGGCCGTACGATTGCATCAACCGCCTGTTCAGTTGCTGGGTCGATCTCTGGTGGAGGCATTGTCTTGTCAGTGATGTGAGACGGGCGCATCCGGAGCTTGTATTGGACCTCGCCACCGGCAGCGGTGATGTGGCACTGCTGCTGGAGCGGAAGGGGATGAAAACCATTGGCCTGGATTTTTGCCTGCCCATGCTGGAGCAATCCAGAAGGAAAGGATTCGGCCGCCTGGCGGCCGGGGATGCCCTCAAAATGCCGTTTCAGGAAAATACATTCGACGCGGTGACGATTGCGTTCGGGTTCCGCAATTTTGCCGATTATCCGGCGGGCTTGCGTGAAATCCGCAGGGTATTGAAGCCAGGAGGCAGATTGCTCATTTTGGAGTTCACCGATCCGGCGGCGTGGTTCCGCCCGGTTTATTATTTTTATCTCAGCCGGATCATGCCGGTGCTTGCCGGATGGATCAGCCGGAACGGAGCGGCGTACAATTACCTGGCCAGCAGCGTCCAAAAATTTCCAACCGCGAGCTCTTTGGGGATTCAAATGGAATCGGAAGGGTATCGGGATGTGGGCTGGCGCAAACTGGCTCCGGGCATCGTGGCCATCCACAGAGGGGAAAAATCCCCTTGTCTCGAAGACAAGGAGTTTTAAGTGTTAAGCCGAAAGAATGTGCTGCTTCTAACCTTTTGCGTCTTTTGCGCTTTTTTGCGGCTAAATCCAGTTTCCGGCCTTTTTCTGCGTCTGCGGTGAATGTGCTTATTAAACGCGAGATTGCCAAACGCGTGGATGAAATGTAGCACTTAACCTGCATGTCCCAGCATTCTATGGAAACAAAGACACGCTCCTCCATGCCCTCGGGCCAGATTCCAGAACACGGCAGGGCCTGCCTTTCGGTCGTCATGCCGGTTTACAACGAGGAAAGCACGGTTACGGAAATCGTCCATCGTGTTCTGGAGCAGCCGGAGGTTGCCGAGCTGGTGATTGTCGATGATGGCTCCGGCGACGATACCTGGCAAGTGCTTCAGGGGCAGCTTGCGATGGACAAACGGATCCGCCTGTTCCGGCATGAAACCAACCAGGGCAAGGGCGCGGCGTTGCGCACGGGCTTCAAGGAAGCCCTGGCTCCGGTGGTGCTGGTGCAGGATGCCGACCTGGAATATGATCCTTCCGAGTACAGCAAACTACTAGCGCCAATCATAGCGGGCCAGGCTGATGTGGTTTTTGGCTCAAGATTCCAGGGCGCGGGCGCGCACCGGGTCTTGTATTTCTGGCACTATGTGGGCAACCAGTTCCTGACCCTGGTGTCGAACATGCTGACCAATCTCAACCTGACCGACATGGAAACCTGTTTCAAGGTGTTTCGCCGCGAGGTGATCCAGCAGATCCGGATTGAGGAGGACCGTTTCGGTTTTGAGCCCGAGATTACCGCCAAGGTGGTGTCGGCGCGTCCGCGCCTGCGGATTTACGAGGTACCGGTTTCGTATTACGGGCGGACGTACGAAGAGGGAAAAAAGATCGGCTGGCGCGACGGGTTTCGCGCGCTGTGGTGCATTTTGAAGTATAATATTCTAAGGTAAACATAAGACTTAAAATCCGCCGCGATTTCGTTTACAGTTTTGCCATGCCAAAGCGGGAATTGAAGTACCCTCATCAGATAGAAGACTGGCTGAAGGGTTGGGGAAGGACCCTCAAAAAGCCCGGTAAAATGATTTTGATAGGATCCGGTGCCCTTCTTTGGCATGCGTTCCAGGCCGGCAAAGATATTCCCCTGCCTGAAAACAGCATGGATGTGGATCCTATAACAGATGATGAGGAAGTGGCGCTCCTTGGCTACGAAGCTTTGATTGGCAGTGAATTTGAAAAGGCAAACGGGTGGCATGTGAATCTGATGCCGCGTTCGGTGCTGGGAGAATTCCCGCCGGATTGGGAGTTGCGGGCCACAACAAGGATTTATGGAAATCTTAAGGTGGTCGTTCCTGCTGTTGCCGACCTGTTGATTCCCAAGTTGAAGCGCGGCGAACCCCGTGATAAACTGCATGCTGAATGGGCGAGAAATCTCAACATGGCCTGACAGCGGCTGCGACTGCGGACTCTGAAGTTTGGGGATCCTATCCGAACTATCAGGACAGGGCGCGGTATGACTATGCCCGTTTGTTATGGAAAAACCCGCTTGCGCGCAAGAGATTGCTCGCGCATTGGACAAGCCCGGAGCATCCCCATGCCAAACGATTTGAAAAAAACAGGAAATTGATTGAAGAAATCATTTCCGCCAAAGGCAGTGATCTGGAAATCGACCTGAGCCTGCGTTCACGCCAATGGAGTTTGCGTGCCCTGGCCCGGGAGATCCCGCCTGTTTTCGGGGACTTCTATTGAGGTCTTGAAGCCTGCCATTTTTCTGATAGTCCTCAAGGATGTCTCTTGTTTTGGTGACCGGTTCGGCCGGTTTGATCGGGTCGGAAACCTGCAAGCGTTTTCACGGTGAAGGATTTGAAGTGCTGGGCATGGACAATGACATGCGTTCCTACTTCTTTGGCCAGGGGGCCTCGACTTCGTCCACGCGCGAAAAGCTGGAAAAACAGCTCAAACACTACCGGCATCGCACCATTGACATCCGCGACCGTGAGGCCGTTGAAGCCCTCCTCAAGGAACTGGGCCGGGGTCTGGACTTGATTGTGCATACGGCGGCCCAGCCAAGCCATGATTGGGCGGCCAAGGAGCCGCACACCGACTTTGGCGTCAATGCCATCGGGACTCTTAATCTTCTCGAAGCGGCCCGCCGACATTGCCCCGAAGCCCCGTTTATTTTCACGAGCACGAACAAGGTGTATGGCGATACCCCGAACCGGTTGCCTCTTGTGGAAAAAGAAAAACGTTGGGAATTGGATGAGAGCCATCCTTACGGAGCACACGGGATTGACGAGAGCATGTCGATCGACCAGACCAAGCATTCCCTCTTTGGCGCGAGCAAGGTCGCGGCGGATGTTCTGGTCCAGGAATATGGCCGCTATTTTGGAATGAAAACCGTCTGTTTCCGGGGAGGTTGTCTGACTGGACCGGCGCATGCGGGAACGGAACTGCACGGGTTCCTGGCCTATCTCATGAAATGTACGGTTTCAGGAAAACCGTATCGTGTTTTTGGATATGGAGGAAAACAGGTGCGGGACAACATCCACAGCCACGACCTGGTGGAGGCGTTCTGGCGGTTTTTTAAAGCGCCCAAGAGCGGGGAGGTGTACAACATGGGCGGGAGCCGGCATTCGAATTGTTCCATGCTGGAGGCCATAGAACTCTGCCAGCAGATCAGCGGAAAAAAACTGGACTGGACCTATTTGGAAGACAACCGGATCGGGGATCATATCTGGTGGATCAGCGATGTGCGCAAATTCCAGTCCCACTATCCCGGGTGGCGCTACAAGTATGGACTGCGGCAGATTCTGGAGGAAATTCATGCTGCGTGCGTGGAGTAGAGGCACGGTGCGGAGAGCGTGGGGCATGGAGCAGTAACGAAATGAGTGCAAGATTCCGGTTTGAAACTTTGCAAATATGGCAGCTTGCTGCCGAGTTGAGTCTGCCTTTGTTCCAACTTGCGGATGGATTGGAGAAAAAAAAGTTGTATCGTTTTGCTGAACAATTACGAGGTGCCGTCCTCAGTGTTTCCAATAACATTGCCGAAGGCTCAGGTAGTACTTCAGAAAGGGAATTTCAGCAATTTCTGAACTTTTCACGTCGATCCGTGTTTGAAACAGCCAATGTGCTGCTCATATTGTCTTTGCAGGGATCTGTGAGCGAAGATGCGGCTCAGCGCTGGCTTCCTCGATTGGAAGAATTGTCGCGCAAAATCACGGCCTTTTCAAGGTCTCTTGGCCCCTAGCACCTTGCTCCAAGCTTTTTAAACAACCCATCACATGTTACCTGTAACCTGCCACTCTTCACCCTCCCGCATTCTGATCACGGGCATCTGCGGTTTCGTCGGCAGCACTCTGGCGATGGAGTTGCGGAAGGCCTGGCCGGAACTGAAGATCCATGGCATCGACAACCTCATTCGAAAGGGCAGCGCGGGGAATGTCGAACGCCTGCGGGCTGCGGGTTGTGAGGTGCGCGTGGGTGATGTCCGGAATCCGCAGGACCTGGAGAAAATGCCCGCAGTGGACTGGGTGCTTGACTGTGCCGCCAACCCCAGCGTGCTGGCCGGATTGGATGGAAAAAGCTCTTCGTTTGAGGTCATGGACCACAATCTGATCGGTACGATCCGGCTTCTGGAATACTGCAAAAGCCATCGGGCGGGCTTTTTGTTGCTGAGCACCAGCCGGGTTTATTCCATTGCTGCGCTCAGTGCCATTCCGGTGGAAGAACGGAACGGGGCGTTTGTTCCCCGGATGGAGGTTTCGAGTGGAAGGTTACAAGTGAAAGCAAGATGTCTGTCACCAGTCACATGTCACATGTCACATGTTACAGTCGAGGGTATCACGGAAGATTTCAGCACCGCTCCGCCTCTCTCGTTTTATGGAGTGTCCAAGCTTTGCTCGGAATCCCTGGCTTTGGAATATGGCGAAACCTTTGGATTTCCGGTCTGGATCAATCGTTGCGGTGTGCTGGCGGGTGCGGGCCAGTTTGGCCGGGCGGACCAGGGGATCTTTGCCTATTGGATCAACTCATGGCTGCGGAAAAGACCGCTTAAATACATCGGTTTCGGCGGGGAAGGCTTCCAAGTCCGGGACTGTCTGCACCCGAAGGATCTGGCGCCTCTGCTGATACGACAGATGCGGGAACCGGACAGGAAGGTGTGTCCGATCCAGCATCTGGCAGGCGGCAGTGCGAACAGCATGTCCTTGCGCCAACTGAGCGACTGGTGCGCAAAACGCTTCGGCCCTCATCAGGTGGCTTCGGATCCGAAACCGAGGCCGTTTGATCTGCCGTGGATGGTATTGGATTCCAGCCGTGCGGGGCGGCAATGGGGCTGGGAACCTCAAACAGCCATCCACGACATTCTTGAAGAAATTGCCCTGCACGCCGAAGCGCATCCGGATTGGTTGGAGGTGTCGGGGGCGTGAGGAGGAATGACGGGCGGCAGGGGCCGGGACTTCTTAAAACTTAAATTTGAGGCTTATAATGGAATCATCCGCAGCGCGTATGCTTGAAAGTCAAAGATAGGCAGGCTTGTCATTTCCAGCCCCGTTCCAAACCCTGCTTGACTTTAAATGATGTAAGTTTACGATGTAGCAATGAAACTTCGCACGCAGTTGCTGTTGCAGCCGGCCCATCATACGTTTTTGAAGCGCAAGGCCCTGGAACGCAATTCCTCGATTTCAGCCGCGTTGCGCGATTTGTTGGACGAAAAAATGTCTGAGTCCAAAGCTGTAACGGAGAATGATCCGGTGCTGAAACTCGTTGCAAAATATGCCAGTGGTTATTCGGACACGTCCCGCCGGTCCAAAGAAATTCTGTATGGGAACTCTTCCAGGTGAGGCAGTCCGTTTTTCTGGATTCCAGCGCAATTTACGCCCTTGCGGATGGAGATGATTCAGCTCATGGCAAAGTGGTGGAGTGCTACACAAAAAGCCGCTATGTCATCACCCATCAGGCGGTGCTCATGGAAGCATTTTCGCTCATTTCCAAACGCCTTCACCGGGTTGCTGCGGTTGAGTGGATCGGGGCACTGCGCCATTCGCCAAAAATTGAGGTGTTTACTCTCGATAAGGATTTGATCGATGGGAGTTGGGCGCGATGCGTCAAATATGCCGACAAGGAGTGGGACTGGATTGATTGCGCCAGTTTTGAGTTAATGGAACGGCGTGGAATCAAATCGGCCCTTGCCCTGGATCAACACTTCCGCCAGGCCGGGTTTCGTTTGATGATAACTTGAAAAGGAAATGAGCAACGAACAACAGGCGGAGCTGAGCCGGGAACGTGGCGCAGGGGTTGGAACAAATCCGGACCCAAAGCCTCTGCAAATGCTCAGTATTGTCATTCCGGCCCGGGATGAGGAAGGGTGCATTGAATCCACCGTCGAACATTTGCATCTGGAGCTAAAATTGAATGGGGTGCCGCATGAGATTGTGGTGGTGGACGACGGCAGTTCGGACCGGACCTGGGAGATTCTTATAAAGGCCGGGGACCGGATGCCGGAACTCAGGGCGGTGAAGAACGAGGGAAGACACGGTTTTGGTTGTGCGATCCAAAAGGGTTTGGATGTCATGACGGGTGATGCGGTTGTCATCATGATGGCGGATGAGTCGGACGATTGCCGGGATGTCGTCCGCTATTGGCAAAAACTCAACGAGGACTATGACTATGTGTTCGGCAGCCGCTTCATGAAAGGCGGGGCGTCATCGATTATCCGTGGGTCAAGTATATGCTCAACCGCATGGCCAACCAGTTTGTCCGCATCCTTTTTGCCATTCGTTTGAATGACACGACCAATGTGTTCAAGGCCTATCGGAAGTGGACAGGCAAGATTGAAGGATGAAGGAGGATAGACAGGGTTGTCATTTCCTGTAAATATCGTTGAGGAATGACCGCTTGAACCGCCAACATCCTCTTGTAGAACAAGAGAATGTTCATGGTTTTAGTGGCTGGCTCGGTCGGATGTCAGGAATGGTTGACAGACCCCTTTTCCTTTTCTCCGTTATCGCAGGTCAGGAAGGCGCTAAAGTTTGATTCGCAATCTTAATGATGAATTTATGACGCCGAATTACGATAATAACGAAACAAAGTACAAACCCATAGACTTGACCGCGGTTTGTATAGCCGTGGCAGTGTGGCTGGTTTTGTCGGGCTGGATTCTTTCATTGCTTTCACAGCTTAATGCTGTGGGATATTGGATTTCCGCCACCGTGCTTGGTTTGGTTGTAGTTTATTGGCACCGGTTGCATTTATGGCGAGTATCTGTTGTGGAACATTGGCGTATAAGGCGTTTTCGAAGGCTTTTACCAAGGCTCTGGCTGTTAATTGCCATTTTGATTTTTCTGGGGGGTATTTTATACGCACCCAGCAATTATGATGGGCTGACATACCGTATTCCTCGCGTCTTGAACTGGCTCTGGGAGGGGAAATGGCACTGGATCGATACGAGCAACACCCGTATGAATTTCCAGGGGGTAACATGGGAATGGCTTGCCGCGCCTTTTATTGCCGTATGGCACACGGATCGCCCGCTTTTTTTAATCAACTTTATTCCTTATTTGCTATTGCCTTCGATTATTTTTCGCACGTTGCGTCTGCTGGGAACGGGGCCGCGCAAGGCATGGCTGGCCATGTGGGTTTTCCCGGCGGCGTACGGTGTCGTTTTGCAGGCAGGCAGCATCGGAAACGACATGCTGGGCATGTCGTTTGTAATGGCGGCGATGCTTTATGCGTTGTGTTGGACCCGACATGGAAAATTTAAGGATTTGTTCTGGTCGTCATCGGCCATGGCTTTGGCCACCGGAATAAAAGCGACCAACCTGCCATTGTTGCTCCCCTGGGTTGTGATTATATGTTTCGGATGGAGGCATCTGGCAGCGATTCGTGCCAGGTTGTTTTTCTTATTTCCCACCTTGCTGGTTTCATTCTTGCCTACGGCTTTTTTAAACTGGCATTACTGTGGGGATTGTCTGGGGACGGTGTTGATGCCCAATGCCGTGCGCAGTGCAAAGAATCCATTGGTGGGCATTGTTGGAAACGGTATTTTGCTGATTCTGCAAAACATGATGCCTCCCGTGCTTCCGTACGGCGCCAAACTGGGCGCGATTATTCCATCAATCCTCCCTTTGCAGCTTTTCGAGCAATTAAGGACGAATTTTGAAATGCATTATGACCTTGGACTGGGTGAGATTCCGATTGAGGAAAATTCCGGTTTGGGATTGGGGTTGGTGTTGTTCATGGCGGTGGTTTTAATTTTCTTTTTCAGGCATTATAAGAAAATGGAATGGAAAGGCTGGCGCTGGCAAGGCATTTTACTCGCAGCGGGAGCCATAGCCTTGGGAACATACATGGCGAAATCGGGCATGACCGTCGCAGCCCGGCTGTGTTTGCCATATTACCCGGTGTTGGGCTTGGTTGTTTATGCAATTGTTTCCAGCGATTTGCCGTTTCGCGTCGTACGCCCGGCAATTATATTTGCCCAAGGATGCGCGCTTTTTGTGGTGGTTATGACGCCCGCCAGACCCCTTTGGCCGGCCCTTTCAACGCTGCGATTTCTAAGGCAGCAATTGCCTGAGAACAGGATGGTGGAAAGAATGTGGAAAGTTTATCAAGTTTATCGGTTGCGACCGCGAGTTTTTGAGCCGGTGCTGGCATCGGTTCCGGCCTCAGTGGAGAACCTGATCCTCGTCGGATATGGTGATGATGTGGACACTTCCCTTTGGCACCCCTTCGGAGCGCGCCGCGTTATCGATTGGAATTGGGACCTTTATGCTCGCGAAGCAGGCACAAAACAACTGAAAGCTTATGTATTGATGCCGGAGACGATCTTAAAATCCCGCGCCGGCGGCATGAAGAATTTTATAAATGATTATAAAGTCAAGTTGGTTGGGGAATATATGTTGGAATTAAAAGCTGCCCGGCCACCGGAGTTGTGGTATGTCTTCAAGTCATTCTACTAAAGATGAATTTACCAAAAAATCGCTTCTTGGGCATCACCCTTGATAAGGCTACAGTTGTAATGTTGCTTCTGTTGACCTTGGCTTGGGGGCTGGTTCGGATTTACCCGCTGAGCAGGGCTGTACCGTGGTCGTTCTGGGAAATTTGGGAAGCGGGCAAGCTGTTGGATTATGGATTTTGGAACCGCATGGGCGCATTGGTGGATTGGCACTATTCAACCGGCTTTTTGAATGAACCCTACCGGTTTAATTATGCAAATCATCCTTATCCGATCTTATGGTTCTGCACCGCCATTTATTACATGGCTGGCGGTTGGGGAGTTGTCGGCTTTATATTTTTGTTTAACCTGGCCAGTTGCCTGCTGGCCTTTCATGTAATACGCCGTTATGTGAGCTTGCCTGCGGCAACATCCGCATCACTTTTGATGGTTTTAGCGCCTTCAACTATTTTTTTCTCGATCAATTCAAATATTATTGCTCTAGGTTCGATGTTGTGGCCCTGGTGGATGGAGGCATGGCATCGGGCTCGTGACCGTTACGCCTTATGCGGGTCGGCTGTCGGCTTTTGGCTTTTGGGAGGAGTGGTGTTGGCAGCAGGACAGATCTCATGGCTGACGTATTCGATGGTTCCAGCTTTCATGGTCATTATCTTATTTCAGTCGCAAAACAGTTCAAAGGCCCCTCTTGAGAAGTCCGCATATTACGCGTTATGGGCGGTGGCGGCCGGATGCTTGCTCAGCGGCCTTATTTTTGTCGCACAAATTGCTTACTACACGCCGGACTGGTCTTTATTGCTGGGGTATGCGCAAGGCCAGGCGGGACTGGCTCTGAGCGAAGTGTCCCCAGCCCGTATGGTTGCTTCCATTATGATTAAAGTTGTGACTTTGGTTGGGCCGGCACTTTTGCTGGGCGTTCTACCGGCGCTTTGGCTGCAGGTGCGGTTCCGGATCCGTCTCCAAGACACGGCATGGATTTGGCTCTACCTGGGATGTTGGATTGTGATGGCATTGGTCCTGCTCCGCTTTTTTTACCGGGAAAGGTCCATGTATGGCTATTTGATTTTCCCTTTGGTATTTCTTTGGGCGCAAGTTTTGGAGCGAATTCGGGGTGATTTTTGGCGTTACGGCGTATTGCTCCTGGCTTTGCCCGGAATTTTTTACGTCCAATTGCAAAGTGCAATTCCAGTAGTTTCCAAAACCTCACTACTTTTGGGTGGTTTGGTGCGCCGGGTGGCGGACCCCAAAGATCTGGTCTTGAGCAATTTTCGAGATCAAATTTTTCCATTCGAAGGTTGGGATGTAGGAGGACGTATTTACGCCGCGATGGCGGCAGACCGGCTTTTTTTTACAGAAATACAGACATCGGATGATGTATCACGGATAACCGCAAGGTTTGGAGCGCATATGCCACATATGATTTATATCTTTGATCCCGAACAGCCCATTGATGAAAAGCTGTACAAAAAAATACAACTTTCCGGCCAATCCGAACATGTGACCTTGGAAGTGGGCCGGGAATCCGGAGGTTTCGCCGGACAGCTTAGAACTTTTTACTGGCGCCTGTTGAATCGAAAAACGCCGGACGCAGTAACGGGTGCATTCGAAGAAGCTCGAAAACTGGACATCCAACTTTACAGCTTGCGTCAAGAAAACCAACCCTAACTTTGAATCATATGAGAGAACAAACAACCGGGAATATTGAAGTCTCAGTGATCATGCCTTGCCTCAACGAGGCGGAAACGTTGGAACGTTGTATTTTAAAGGCTCGGAAGGGAATTGATTCGGCCAAAGTGACGGGAGAAATTATAATTGCTGATAACGGCAGCACGGATGGTTCGCAGGAAATTGCGGTTCGATTGGGTGTCCGTGTAGTTCAGGTTGAAAAAAAAGGTTACGGCAATGCGTTGCGCAGAGGCATCGAAGCTGCCTGTGGACAATTTGTGATCATGGGAGATTCGGATGATAGTTATGACTTTTCCGCTATTGCCCCGTTTGTGGAAAAATTGAAAGGTGGTGATGATCTGGTCATGGGATGCCGCCTGCCATGGGGCGGTGGGACAATTATGCCACGGGCAATGCCTTGGAAACACCGTTGGATTGGCAATCCGGTATTGTCATTTATTGGACGGTTGTTTTTTCGGTGTCCCGTGACGGATTTTCACTGCGGTCTGCGGGCTTTTCGAAAAACAGCGTATGAGGAGATGGATTTACAGACCACCGGCATGGAATTCGCCTCGGAAATGGTCATCAAAGCCACACTCAGGAATTTAAGGATTAGTGAAGTGCCCATCACTCTTTACAGGGATGGACGCTCCCGTCCTCCGCACCTGCGCAGTTGGCGGGACGGATGGCGGCATTTGCGGTTTATGATGCTCTATAGCCCGCGCTGGCTTTTTTTGATTCCTGGCTTGGCGCTGATGCTTGTGGGTTTGGCGCTGGGCGCCTGGCTTTTGCCGGGCGTTGGGATATTCATGGGATTGAATTTGGACGTGCATACGCTGCTTTATGCCGCGGCGGCCATTCTCGTGGGATTCCAATCCGTTGTTTTCGCGGTTTTCACAAAAATTTTCGCCATTAGCGAGCGGCTTTTACCCGAAGATCCCCGCCTGGACCGGATGTTCCGGCATATAAATTTGGAAAGAGGTTTGTTGACGGGAGTTGTGGTTTCTTTATGTGGCATTGGCCTGTCAATTTCAGCGGTGTTCCGCTGGCATGCGGTTGATTACGGAAGTTTGCAGCCTTCGGAAATTCTGCGTATTGTCATTCCGGCTGTTACCTTGATTGTCTTGGGCAGCCAAATTATTTTCGCCAGTTTCTTTTTAAGCATTTTGGGGTTACGCAGGACATGAACGAACGAAATCCAAAGCCCGCATATTTTGACGAATATGCCATTCGTTACGACGAAGCCTTGCAGGAAGCCCTGGCTGCCACTGGAGAGAATAAGATTTTTTATGCCCGTGGCCGGATTTCATGGATGGCCTCGCGTCTTAAACACCGCGGGCATACCACAAACTCCATATTGGACTTTGGTTGCGGCATCGGCAGCGCTGCCCCGGTGTTGGCCGGCTGTTTTCCAGGCGCTGGAATTACAGGGGTGGATGTTTCCGCAGCTTCAATCGAAAAGGCCCGCCAACAGCATCCTCCTCCTTGCCGTTTTTTAACATTGGACCAACTGGAGAAAGAGGCCCAATTTGATTTGGCTTACTGCAACGGGGTTTTTCATCACATTGCGCCTGCAGAGCGGTTGGAGGTTGCCAAGACAGTTTGGAAGGCTTTAAAGCCGGGGGCCTATTTTGCCTTCTTTGAAAATAATGCGTGGAATCCGGGCACACGCTATTTAATGTGGCGTTGTTCTTTTGATCGCGATGCCGTACCATTGAGTATCATGGAAGCGGGAAGGCTTTTGAAGGATTCCGGATTTGTATTTGAGGCCCATGCCTTCTTATTTTTATTTCCCAGAGTACTCTCCTTTTTGCGATGGAGCGAAACTCTGCTGGAGGTTTTGCCCCTGGGCGGACAATATGTCCTTTTAACACGGAAGCCCTTGAAATGAAGGCCGAAGCTTCCTGGCGGATCAACCGGGGTTAACCGAACTTATGTTCAACGATTCCGGTCAAGTGGAGTATTTGTTGAGTCGCTTGACCATTTTCAGCGTGGTCGCAGTGTTTTGTATATTGGGCATCATCTTTGGAATTTCGATAGGTGATCAAAATATCCTGACACCCTATTTATTTTTTGTTTTATTTTTTGGCGTTTCGTTGTTGCTTAGGATGGGAGAAGGCGCCTGGATACTTTTGGTGCTGGGCTTCAGCACCCAGCTTCCGGCCATACCCTTGGCTGGCCGTACTTTTGAAATCCCGGAATTATCCACGATGAGCCTTTTCGCTATTTTTTGCGCCCGGATGGCATTCAGAGTACAGAAGTTTTATCCCTTTCGCGCGGCTTACACGGGTGTTGTTTTATACACGCTATGGGCCTTTTTTATCTATTATTTGCATCCAATCGGGCTGTTCGCTATGGGCTCTTCCATGGCAGGCGCCCGTTTTTACTTCAAGATTTTAATATCTTTTTTTGCATTTTTGGTTTTGGCCAACCAAAAAATATCCAACAAACAGGCGAAATGGGCGGTAATTGCCACCATAGCAGGCGTTTTTCTGACTGCCGGCTGGCAAATCTGGGAGTATTTCAATACAGGGACCAGTTCGACCCTCCAAATCGGCGAAGATGAATCCTACTACACCTGGCAGCAAATTCTGGCGCAGCCGCCGCTCTATGTGATACTTTGGCTGGTTTGCCACTATCGGATGTCCGAGATTTTCAGTCTTGGGCGGTTTTATTTGATGTTTATCATGGCCGCCTGTGATTTGACCGCCTTCGACAGCGGCAAGAGGGCCGGTGTGGTGGTGGTGCTTCTGGTGCCGATCATGGTTGCTTTCATCCGCCGCGAATGGCTGTATGTCGTTGCCATGATCGTTTTTTTGGGAGGTGGTATTGTATTTATGGTGCTGGGCAATGGCAGCTTGTTTGATTTGCCGTTGCGCATGCAACGCGTATTGGTCAATCTTCCCGGACAATGGGACCGTCGTGTACAAAGCGTGACTGCCGGTGTATCCATCGACGAATTCAGGGAAGGAATTCGCACGGTGGCCTATCGACGGATCAAGGAAAATCCCTGGATTGGCCCTGGGTTCCAGATTAATGTTGTGGAAATGGCGACATTTTATTCCCGACAAAATCTTTCCAAGGAAGATCTTTATGAGGGTATGGCTGCGGGAGGCAACTGGCATAACACCTGGCTGGGCATGGCTGCCGATTTCGGCATTCCGGCTGCGATTTTTTGGGGTCTCTTTTGGGCGCAATGCGTCTATGTTGGGTTTCGGGCCTGGAGCTTGGCAGAGGACAAAAGTTGGAGAAAGACCCTGGCTTTGATGATCACACTGTACCAGATTACGCAAATCCTCCGATCCTGGACCAGCGGCCATTCCTCTTACAGTCCTTTCGATATGTGGTGGAGCTATGGGCTTTTGCTTGGGATCTATTATACGATCTTGGATGAAAAGAAGGAGCTTTTGGAGGCACCCGGTTCCAGGGAGCGGGCCGATAATAAATCGTTGCCTGCGACGGTGTCTTAAGTCATGTGGGGAAAGAGTAAACGCGAGTGACGGGGGGGGCGGAGGATGGAGGTCGAAAAAATGAGAATTAATTCTGCAAGGGAATTGGAGGTTTATAAAAAAGCGTATTCGCTGGCGATGGATATTTTTTACGCCAGCGAAAAGTTTCCTGTCGAAGAACGCCATGCGCTTAATGATCAAATTTGTCGCGCTTCACGGTCTGTTTGTCAGAATTTACGAGAGGCATGGTCGAAAAGGCGTTGCCAATCCCATTTTGTCAGTAAATTAACGGACTGCGACGGTGAGAATTCCGAGGTCGATACCTGTCTCGATTTTGCTTTAGATTGCGGATATCGTACACCTGAAGCTTATGCCGAAATGCGGGTTAAAAACCGGGACGTTGGTAGAATGCTTGGGTCGATGATCAACAACCCTCAGCCCTTTGTTCTGACATCCGATCTCTGATCTTTTTATATGACCTCTATCATGATCACGCTTCTCCATCGGCGCCTTGGCTTCCAGACTCCGCAACCCGTAACCCGTAACCCGTAACCCGTAACCCGTAACCCGTAACCCGCCACTCCCAATGTCTCTTCTTCAAAGTTTCCGTGACATGCTGGGACGCCGCCACACGGTGCGCTCCCACCTGTGGCAATCACTTGCCAACTACATCCAACAAGGGACGGCTTTGCTGCTTAGCGTGATATTGTCCCGGATTCTGACCCCGTCCGATTTTGGTGAATTTGCCTATGCTTCCGCCAATGTTTTGCTGTGCCTTCTGCCGGTTGCATGGAGCCTGGCTTCATTGGTCGTGGCGGATGGCGGGCATACGCCGGAACTCACCGCCCAGGCCCTGCGTTTCGGCTGGTGGGTGGTTGGCGCGAAGGCTGTGTTGGTGTTGGGGCTGGTGGCGGCCCTGTTTTTTACAGGGCATCATCTGACCGCCGGACTGTGCCTTTTAATCGGTTTGCCTGAATCACTGCGCGAGATGAACAATGTGCAAAGGGCCACATTGGAGGGGGCCGGGCTTTTTCGTCAAAACTTCATGTGCGCTTTACTGGGGGGGCTTTTTTCTCTGATATTGATGATACCCGCGGCCCGTATGGGTTGGGGGCCCTATGCGCTTGTATTTCCATCTTTTATCGCGTTGATCGTGGAATACTGGATTTTCCTTCGCGTGACAAAACGCAGCATTTTCATCAAACCGGGATTTCCGTTCGAAAAAAAATTATTCCGGAATGGATTTTGGCTTTGGATCAATGGCTTGTCGGAGACCGCATACGCGCGGGTGGACAAATGGTTTGCTGGAAAAATATTCGGGGCGGAAGTGTTGGGGTTTTACAACCGGGCCTTCAATTTTGCGCCGCTGAGCCATCTGTTTCTCAACTCGCTTATGACCAATCCGACTGTAGTCGCATTGGTCCGCTGTGAAAATGCAAAAGCAAGACGGTGCCTCTTTTTTAAAACCGCATTTTTGCTTGGATTGGCAGGGGCGGCGAATTGGATTTTTTATGCGGTTGCTTCAAAGCCCGTGATTTTGCTTTTGTTCGGGCGCCAATGGTTGGGGGCGGTGCCTTATTTCCAGGCATTTGCCCCGTTGAGCCTGTGTTACAGCATTGCTTATTTGCCAGCCGCAGTTTTAATGGCTACCAAGCGCTTCCATATTTTGGCGCTTGTTCGTGTGGCCGATGTCGGGTTGTTTTTGGGCTGTTTGCTGGCTATGGCTACAGGGATCACACCCATTACACTGGCAATCTTGTTGCAGGCCTATCTGGTTGTGCAGGGCTTGGTCAGTTTTTGGTTTTGCCATGATTATTTCTTTGAAAAGAAAGGGCATGATGGAAAAGTTTGATGTTACGGTTTCGGTTTGGAACCGATATTGGAGTTTCCCGCTGATCAGAGGTCTTGTAAGTGATGGTTATAAGGTCCAGGCCTTGGGAACGTCACGTTCCAAGCCAGCATCCACATCCTATTTACAGAACTGGCCGTCGGCTTTTTTGACCCAGGCCATGCATCGGTTGCCGTTTGGCCATGATTTTTTTGCCGGGTGTGCGATTGAGGCCTACGAAACATTTGCGGCCCGCCATGTGGAGGGTACCCGCTGTTTTTGGGGTTGGGGCAACCATCATCTCAAAGCTTTTGAAAGAGCCAAAAAATTGGGAATTCCCGTGATTTTGGAATGCGGCTCCACGCATTGCGACTGGGGGTTCCAGCGGCTTAGCGCCGAGTACGCAAAGCGCGGGATTTCCCTCGATCAATCGCTTTTCATGAAATTGATCCCGAAGATGAAGGCGGAATATGAGCTCGCGGACCGGATCTGTTTGCCCAGTTCCTTTACCGCGAAGACCTTTGTGGAAAGCGGCATCCCCGAATCCAAGCTCGCGCTGAATCCATACGGAGCGGACGTGGAATTTTGGAAACAGGTGGAACGGCGAGGCTGGCCTGGGAAAGACCGTCCGTTTGTTTTTGTGTGTGCCGCGCAACTCTCGCTACGCAAAGGGGTCATGTACCTGCTGGAAGCATGGAAGCAACTGGCCGGACTGAATGCCGAGCTTTGGCTGGTAGGTGGGATCGACCGTGAGATTTCGGGTTTGCTGCGAGATCTGCCGGAAAATGTAAAAATCCTGGGTTACAAGTCCCATACGGAATTGAGGGATTTGTATGCAAAATGTGATGTTTATGTTTTGCCATCGCTGGAGGAAGGCATGGCGCGCTCGGTTTTGGAGGCGATGGCGGCGGGGCTGCCTGTCATCGTGACGGAAGAAACGGGCCTGGCGGATGTCATTAAGGATGGTGAAGGAGGATGGTTTGTTCCGTCGGCAGATTCCGAAGTTTTGGCCGCCCAGATGCGGGAAACTTACGAGCTTGGGGGAGACTTGCCTGATATTGGTATTCTCGTCCGTAAAAAAGTGGAAGCTTTTACGTGGCTGGAGTATGGTAAGCGTGCGGCGAAATGGTTGCATGATTTCCACATTTGAAGCTAAAGGAAGCGTGAAACAGTCATAAATGCTATTTGCTTATCTCAAGAGAAATGTATGGTCCCAGTTTTTTCTATATATAAGGCGAAAGCCGTTCTTTCTTAATCTGAAGATACTTCTTACAGTATCTATATTTGAGAATTGGGGTAATAAGAAATGATGAAATTCAACGCAAATTTGTCTTATAGGTATTTTAAGTGCAATAATTTGGTCGATAATCCCGTATTCAAAGCCCTCGATGTCCATCTTGAGTAAATCGATATGATCATGCCCATATTTTTTCATTAATGTAGGCAACGATAGACATGAAAAATTTGTCACAGGTTGATTGGTGGCACGAACTTGGGTTGTATCAGAAAGGGCATAAGATGCCCCGGTGGGATCATCTGGAACGTCAAAGGTGAATACTGCGTCTTTATCGGCAAGACCGTATGGCTCAAATATGATTTTGGATCCCTTGTTTTCAGGCAGAGACATGGTATGTTTACCTGTAGGTGATGGATCCAAAACGATAACATTGCAGTTACAATGCCTTACCAAATCTTTTTCAAACGAAATATCGTCACCTGCTCCTGCACAATAAACAACACTATCAGCCCCCAGATTTGTCGGATCGATTGTCCAAGTCCATTTTTCCCCAAGTGTTTTTAGAGTTTCATGTTTGCATCTGATAATCGAATAAAAAAAAGATAATCTCCAATTCTTAATACAAACAAGAAGTTGATGCATAAGTGTTAACTTGAAGTTTTCATTGAGCCGCGTCTCTGAAAGACCAATCACTTTTCTGCAGGTCCATGGCAGCCCGCGCTTGATCAGAATTATATTTTCTCCACATAGATAGGTATCGTATGCGCGATCTCCCAGGGCGCGATAGATTTCCTGTGTTGTTCCAGGACGATCGGAATCTGGAACTTCAAAAATGAGGGCATTAATTTTATCGATCCATTTCAAACAATTTTTTGTGAATAATTCGTATTCTGAACCTTCGATATCAAGTTTTAGAATATCAATTTCACCCCATCCCATCATATCCATGATGGAATCGATGCTGTAGGCATCCACAGAATTTTCTGAAGCTTGAGTTTCGGCTACAGAAAATGACTCGGGATTTCCGTCGATAGGCGGGATAACCTGAAGATGACACTTTGACGACCACAACCCGCCTTTGAGCAAATGAATCCCGGGCACGGCCCCAAAGTTTTTTTTTAAAATAAAAAAATTGGATTCTTCAGGTTCGATTGCAACAATGATTGACGCGGGATGATGAAGGCGGAATCTTGCGGTTTCATCGCCGATGTTTGCTCCTCCGTCAATTATGGTGTGGATTCTCTTTTGGGGAGAATCTTCTATAAAATAACCTTCTTTACAAAAATGCGTGATGACGCCGACATCTTGTTTCCCTCTGAAGGTGAAGCGCAATCCGCCCGGCAGGGTAATGGTGCGTTCGCCCCGGCAGGCTGCAGTACGCAACATGATTTTTAGCGCATTCCGTAAGCCGTAAAGCTTGTAACAGCGAAGAAAATACCGTAGTTGCACAAGCTTGTAATCCAAATTCATAAACAAATAGAGGTATTATTAGGTACGGGTCGTCTGAAAAATATTGTGATTGTTACTTCAATTAAGCAACTTTTGATATAGGTTCAAGAACGGATTTGACAAAGCTAATCTCTAATGGGTGGATATTGTTTCATATAGTGGCCTGCAGACTTTTTCCCAAGAAAAATGGTTTGCGACGATTTTTTGAATTTCGAGCGGATCACGGTGGATATTTCCCCAATTCGCAATTGTTTGCTCCAGAATGGCGGAAAGGGCTCTGGGATCGTCTTTCGGAGCGATTTTTCCATAAGACGTAGCCGATAAAATATCTTCAGCACCGCCTATGTCCGTCGAAATAATGTAATTTGCAAAATAGGCCGCTTCCATCAAGGCGTGGCTGAAGCCTTCCCAGCGGGAGGGGAAGCAGAAAATGGACGCCTGCGCGTAAATTTCAAAGAGTTGAGACCTGCTGGTGATATTTCCGAGAAATTTTACGCGAGTTTTCAAGTGGGGATTTTGTTCAAAATAACGGTCAATATGGGATTGAAATGCTTCTTCCACCGGTCCTGCCAGAATCAAATACCAATCATTGGCGGGCATGAGCCTAAATGCTTCCAACAGGACATCCGTTGCCTTTTGTTCCGGCCCGAGTCGGCCTGCTGTCAGAATCCATTTTTGGCTTTTTGAAAGGGCTACTTCCGGATGAAGATCAATACCATTGGGGATGTGCAGAATCTTGAAAGCAACATTTTCTAACCGTTTTTTTAAAAGGCGGAAGTTTTGGATCGATTCAACGCTGATCGCATTGATGGTATGCTGCATAAGATAATTTAACAGCCATCTTTTTATGCGGGACTTTAGCGCGGGTCTGGAACCGATGATATTGTCCATGATATGAGGACTGGCATCGAGTTTAATATAAAGAAAGCCTCTTGGATTCAAAAATTTGTACAGCCAGCCGGCAATCAAATTCAAGTTTTTTTGCAAATGTTCGAGATGGAGGACGTCGATTCTTCTGGAGTTAAAAACAAGAAAACACAGCGCATCCATCCATTCTCCGCCTCTGTGACGGAGAAATATCTGAACCACATGGGGGATGCATGATTCAACAAGGGAATAGGTGTCATTGCGGTAGCTCACCAGATAACTGTCAAAACCGAAGCAGCGATGAAAAGTTTCAGGCATGTAACCGAGATCTTTTGGAAGATCGAAGTCTTTCAGAGGAAGATGGACGGTCCAATACGAAAGCGGGCTCTTATGGGAGATTTTTTTCATCCTTGGTTCCGTCTTAATCCTGTGGTTGCCGCGATTGGGATGGATTTTAGCCGCCGATTTTCTTCAATGCTTCAGCCCAGAGGGGGATAAGCGCCTTGTGCGAAAATTTATCAACCGCGACGTTTCTGGCTGTAATGCCCATGCGGACTGAAAGTTCGTAGTTTCCGAGCAATTCTAGGAAGTATTCCTTCCAGTCATTGGCGTTATTGGCGAGAAAGCCTGTTTTGCCATGTTGAACCAGTTCTTTTTGATAGCCTACTGCGGATGCAATGACGGGAATTCCCGCAGCAAGATAGGTTTTAATTTTATAACACCCTTTGCAGCGGCTGTACGGGCTGTCAGTCAATGGAGCGAGGGCAATCGAGGCTCCGGACATCAAGGAGTTTTCCTTCAGGGTATCATAGGGATGCCATTCCCATGGAATATCCAAATCAAAGAGGGGCCTTTTTGAGCCTGAAATGACCCTGAAAATGAACGGATGCTCTTTGTACACAGATTGGAGAATTTCGGAGAATCCTGGAATTTCCTGGAGGTTGTATGGGCTGCCACTCCAGATAATAACGGGAATTTTTTGGGATAGCGGGTATTTATCGGAATACAGCCGATTTATGTCCACGGGCTCTTCCAGGACCAGGACATTGGATGAGGGGAACAAGTCCAGTATCCGTTCCTTCAATCCCGGGGTTGGCACTATGATTTGGCTGGCGACGCGGACCCGGACCGAGGCGCATTCTTTTAATCCTGGAATTGAAAACCAATCGTCCTGGATATGAAAAATGTAGAATTTTCCCGCTTTCAAAATCCATTTCTCGAAGTCGCAATTTAAATCATTGGGTTTTGAAGGACCGTTGAGCCAGATAGCATTCGATTCTGCAACGATCTTTTTCTTGGTTTGAAGGGAAATATGGGCAGGTCCGAAGCGAAAGAGGGTCCTCCTTCCAGGTATGTGCGAGAACCACAGTTGTCTGACCCACCATTCGCTCCATAACTCATGGATTTCCGTCCGGACCCCGTTTTGCGAAAGCAATGCCGCAGTCAGCGGGGCAAGGATATCATCGCCCGACCGAAGGGACTGAGGGGGGCGGAAAATAGTGAGACGTTTCATTGTTTCCTGCTTAAGATTGCCGCCGGATTGCCGCCGATAATGCAATCGTCAGGGAAATTCCCAGAAACCACGCTTCCAGCTTGGATAATGGAACGTGCGCCGATCCGTGTGCCTTTCAACAAGATGGCTCTGGCTCCGATAAAGGCATCTCTGCCGATATGGATGGGCAATGACCGTATATTCGGTATTTCGGAAAAGCGCTCCTCCGGATCCAGGGAGTGGCTGTCATTATCCAGCAATAAAACTCCGGAACCGATCATAACGCGGTCTTCGATCTCGATATTTTCCTGGCAAGAGACGGTACACCCGCTCATTCCAACGTCATTGCCGATGCGTAGAAGCGATTTCGCAGAAGTGGTGCTGAGCAGGACAGGTTGTATTGAGCCGATGGAATTGGAGGAAAACGAGCTGCGGGCGGTCCAATTTTTCCCAATGATGATTTTGCTTTCCGGATGCCGCATGATGACCGGCAGGCCAAAAAGCCTGCATCCGTCCGCGCCTTCAACGCCATGCAGCCTTAGCAGTAAGGGTTGAAAAGGCTTAAAGATAAACGAATGAATCAAGGAATGGCAACGGTAACAGGCTTTATAGGGCAGATTCATGCGGCTGTATATGCGGCTATCGCAATAGGATTGATGGCATTTTCCGGCTGTTATGCAGGTACCAACCGAGTACGATCAAAGCCCACAGTCGTGACCAATGAAGTTTTCGCTTGGAAAAGCTGTCGAGGAGAAGATTAACTTTGTCCGGATCGAGGTCAAGTTGATGTTGTGCGTACTGCAGTCCTTCCATGCTGAATTGATTGAGCGGGCCCCGGATCCATTTGTCCATTGGCAATGCAAAACCCATTTTGGGCCTGTCATAGATTGTTTCTGGAATAAGATCGCGGCAGCTCTCCACCAAGAGGGCTTTTGTTTCTCCAGGAGCACTTTTGATTGTTCCGGGCAGGGAGAGCGCGTATTCCACCAGTTTGTGGTCCAGATAAGGAACCCGCAATTCAAGCGAAACCGACATGCTCATTTGATCACAGTCCCGTAAAAGCATATCCCGCATATAATGCCGGATTTCGACCCAACTGATGCGGGTAAACTCATCAAAATGATCCGGGGGTTCATCTATTTGAAAATGCGGCGTCGGCAGATTGCATTGTTGCAGAAGATAACTTCCCCAGATGCGTCGCCACCAAAGGTCGAACATGGCTGCATCCGCAGTTACCGGTATGTCGCGAAGGAGGTGCCGGGCTTTGCCCATGAGGATCATGAATTCGGTCAGAATCCGCGGGGCATAGGCCAAATATTTCAAGCGTGGAAGCGCAAGGAATTGAGGATAGCCACCAAAGAGTTCGTCCCCTCCCAATCCACTGAGAACAACTTTATAGCCTGCTTTGGCAACCTCGCGTACAACGATATAGGTATTAATGGCGTCAACGGTTGGAAGATCCATTACGCCAATCGCTTCCTGGACATTTTTCAGCACCTCATTTTCATCCAAAATGATATGATGATGACGGGTTTGATATTGATCCGCTATCATTTGCGCGTAAGCGCTTTCATCCAACTCGGTCTCCCTAAAACCGACGGAAAAGGTGTTGATTTTGCCCGGCATGTGCCGGCTAGCCAGCGCGGTGATGATGGAAGAATCAATTCCGCCACTCAACATGGTGGAGATTGGAACGTCGGAGTTAAGGTGTTCACGGACGGAAATATCCAGAAGCCGACGAATTTCCTGGGCGGCTTCCTGCCGGGATGGAGGAGATTGTCGAGGGAGAGGCAGTGACGGTTGCCAAAATTTCCGAAATCTATCCGGGCCGTTTTTATCGATCCATTGGCTGGAGGCCACTGGAAATTCATGAATATCCGGAAAAAGCAGGGTATGGTGGGGGCAGCAACCGGATTGCAGATAGGCTGCTGCTGTGTGTTGGGTTGGCTGCTTTATCCCAGGGATGGACGAGGTCAAACAGCGTATTTCGGAAGCAAAACAGCAGGAATATTCCGAATGATGATAGTAAAGGGGCTTGATTCCAAAGCGGTCGCGCGCCAGCCAGATTGCGTCGCGCGCGGCGTCGTAAATGGCAAAGGCGAACATTCCCTTGAGCCGTGACAGCATGGATTCACCCCAATGTTGGTAGGCAAGTAAAAGGGTTTCCGTATCGCTAGTGCCCCTGAAGTTTTCCCCCTTGGCGGTCAAAAGCTTTCGCAATTCGAGATGATTATAGATTTCGCCGTTGAAGACAATGCAATTGCTTGTTTGCGGGTCGAGCATCGGCTGGGCGCCGGTCGGAGAAAGGTCCATAATTGCAAGGCGGGTATGGCCGAACCAGACGCGGCCGGAGGAGGAAGTCCATTCTCCTTCGGAATCAGGACCGCGGTGCCGCAAAGTCGCCAACTTAAGCGCTCGCGCTGTGGATTGGTAAAAATATGCCCCGGCTATCCCACACATGTGAATTTATCCAAAAAGCTGTTTAAAAATTCAGAAATGTCATACCAAGGGCAAGGCCCCTCTGCTCCATATCACGCAGGCTATGGCAAAATTATTGCAGATACAATCTTTTCTGTTTGTGCCGCGTGGGATTCCTTGCTCACGGGAGATGGATGAAAGTGCATGGTCGAATTTTCTGCGAATCCAGTTGGACAGCTTCTTTGAAAAAAGATAATGTGTGACTCTTGTGAAGGGCAAAGAACAACGGATTTTTGTAAAAACCATCCTGATCTTTACCAGTGTTTTGATTGTGGGTTTGATCGTATCCGGGGTCTATCAAATTCATGTGATTGGAAGGGCCATGGACGCCTACGAAAGCGTGGTCACGTCGGACGTGTCCGTATTGAACCATCTTCAGTCACTGACCGCCTATAACGCAGATTATCACCGCTACACAGGCCGTCTGTGCACGGCCATCCTTGACGGCAAACAAGCGGAACAAACCGAACACCTGCTGCACCTGCAAGGGATCAAACAAAATTACAACAATGAATTTAATGCTGTTAAGGGCATGCTAAGTGATGAGAAATTCAGGGATTGTCTGAAGAAACTGGAAAAAGCCAGGGCAGCGTATGAAGACATCAGGGAAAAATTATTGGAGTTATCCAGGGAAGGCCGACGAAGTGAAGTGGAGAAACTTCGAGCAACACAACTGATTCCCACTTATGAAATGGGTGAGGCATGTGAAAACGATCTGGGCGATCTGATTGAAGCGGGTGCCAAACAAAACAGCGATCTGAAAATCCATGAACTCAAGAAGGATCAAATCATCCTGTCTGTTTTAACGTTTTGGCCGCTCATCGCGGTGTTGTTGCTGTTTATTATAATCCTGGGTATTGGCGCATGGTTGTGGTGGTATTTCCCTGATGAGGGAGGCGTGATTATGCGTGGTTCCTATCGGGAGTGAGTGGCGCCTTGTTTAGAATGCTGCGGCAAAGTTCCAAGTGTTTTTTGGCAACAGCTTCAGGACCGAGAGCCTGAATCATACGTGAGCGTGTGACTGCAGAAACTGCAGGGTCGAAATCCCAAAAATACCTTTCTATAGCAGACGCCAACTCTGCTGTATCCTTTTGCGCCACCACGGAACCGTGTCCGAACTTTCTGATATTTTCCGCCATGGCGGTTCCTTCCGTGACGATGGCCGGAGTTCCAACCAGAAGGGCTTCAATGACTTGGTTGCCGAACATTTCCTCCAGTGAAGGGGCCACCAACAGGCGGCATCTGGCAAGAGCTTCGGCAACTTCCAAAGCAGGGCGGATGCCGTGGAGTACCAGACGGTCCCGCAAGAGAGTCCTCATTTTTTCAAGCTCGGAATGCTCGTATGGGGACGCTGATGCGGATTTGTTTCCAAAAACGTGCAAGGAGATGGTGGATTGCAGTTCCGTGGAACTTTCGAGGGCTTCACGGATCAGGTGAAATCCCTTCCTGTGGTCGATGGTGCCCACAAACGCAACGGAATGCGGTTCGCGTGGTTGTACAGGATCAATTTCAAGCAGCCTCGGGTCGAAAGTGTTGGGTATGCGGTGAATCTGTAGATGGGGGAAGCGTTCCTGGAGCAGGCGGGCCACATAGTCGCTTTTGGCAATGACATGCGTGGTTTTGCGGAGAGCCAGCCATTCGCAAAATTCAACCGCTTTGGCGCGGCTGATGAGGCGCGGTTTCAGGTGGCGGTTGATGATGAAATAGCAGCCTTGGGCGGTGACAAGATAGGGCAGTCCGGTGAATTGGGCGGCTAATGCGTAGGCGTCTTCGGTGCCATGCGCATGGACCAAATCGGGTTTGAGTTTGAGAGCATAGGAACCCATGCGCCGGGCGTCGAATTGGAAGAGAGTGGCTGAGCGCAGCGTATCCGGGGCGGCCAGATAATGGACATCAATCCCTTCAATTTGAGCGAGGTAATTACGGGTACTCCCAGGAACCTGAACGACCAAAATCGGATCGATGTCGGTGTGTCTCTTTTGGGCCAGGGCGAGATTCAGGACCCAGCGTCCGGGGTGGCATGATATTCTCCCGTATTCGGGGTGATTTTCCGGTAGTGGCAGATTACAGATATGAACGACGCGCACGATTGAGTTTCCAGTGTCCGGGTTGAAGTTTCAAGTTAAAGCGGGGTGTAAAAAACACGAAATCTACCCGCCTACGCAGAGGGCCGTGGGCGTAAGCCCGCGGATGAATGCGAGGCAAGGGTATCCCGCCATAGTCCGTCAGCCGACGGCGGATACGCTTCAGCGAAGTTTCACGCCGAAGAATGTGAAGAGAGCCCATTCGTAAGGTTGGGGAGCTTCACAGATAACAGAACGCATCTCAAAATTTAAGTGCGTTCGCACTGGGACTGCATAGGCCTTGATCTTGAAGATGACATCATTTACAGTACATGTATGAAGCAGACCCAAGAATCTTTGAGCATCTTGGATGATGCAACGGATCAATGGATTCGAGATTCTGGAAATCGTTTGGCCGAAGTGACAGGTGCCAAATTGGTTCTGCTTTTTGGTTCGTTGGCGTATGGGGTGGCGGATGCGGATAGTGATGCCGATTTTTGTTGTGTGGTTCCAAATGGAACCAATCTCAGGAAAGCAAGCCGGGATGCCCAGATGGCGTTCTTCCGTCGGAGACGGCCCATGGATTTTTATCTGATTGAAGAATCGGATTTTTTTGCCGGGAAAACTATTCTTGCCCGTGAAATCAAACGCAGCGGCATTCCTGTTTTTTCTGAAAAAACCGGCAGATGAGTTCCCAATCCAAGATCGAGGCGGAACGATGGTTGTCTTTCAGCCGGGAAGACTTTGCTGTTGCTGAGCGTTTGAGTTGAGGAATGAAATTTTCCATCATTACTCCCAGCTATAATCAGGGCTGCTATATACAAGAAACCATCGAAAGCGTATGCCTGCAGGATTATCCCGAGTTTGAACATATCATTGTCGATGGAGGTTCCACGGACCAAACCTTGAATATTTTAAAAGCACATCCGCATTTGCGGTGGATTTCGGAGCAAGACGAGGGGCAATAGGATGCCGTGTGCAAGGGAATCCGCATGGCCGTAGGGGATGTTATTGGTTGGGTAAACTCTGACGATTTTTATTATCCCGGCACTTTCCACTATATTCGGCATATATTCGAACAGAATCCGGAAATTGATGTGATCAGCGGGGATTACAGTTTTGTTGATGCCGATGGAAGGATTCGTTCTGTACACCGTGAGGTGGGGTTTGACAGGAATGTTTTTCTTTTTGCTGGAAAATGTTATTTGGCAAATTCCGCAATGTTTTTTCGGGCTTCCCTGTTGAAAAAGCATGCCGGACCAAGGGAAGATTTGCATTATGCGATGGATTATGAACTATATCTGAGGTTGTCGGCCGAAGCGCATTTTTTGCATGCCCGAAGGATTTTGGGGTGTTATCGTTTGCATGATGACAGTAAAACGGTAAGTGCTTTGCTGCAAATGCAGGAAGAAACAAAACGCGTGCAAGAAGAATATTTGGAGCGTTTCAGGGCAACGGGGGATTGGATGTCAAACCCGTTGGCTTGCCGATTAATGAAGCCAATCGCCATGGCGCGGAGGATTTTGCTCAAAGCGCGCGGTGGTTGTTATTTCCCGAAAAAACCCCCGGCGTATGCCTTGGATTTCAAAAGGAGTGCCGCATGAAATCCATTTTTCAGGACTGGCGGGCCAATCATGGCAATCTCAAAGGTCGTTTGATTTTGCTCCTTTTTAGGCTGGCTCATGCGATCCGGCATGCGCATCCGATGATATTGTTCCTTGTGTGGCCCTATCTTCCTTTTTATCGGTTGGGTGTGGAATGGGTTTTGGGCATTGAACTTCCATGGAAGCTGCGGATTGGCCCCGGCTTAAAGCTTTACCATGGGCAGGGATTGGTTGTGAATGACGGCTCGATTTTGGGTGCAAATTGCACCTTGCGAAATGGCACTACCATTGGTCATAAAATTTTGGCGAATGGCTTTGTCAGTGGTTGTCCAATTTTAGGAGATGAAGTGGATGTTGGCGCACAAGCGGTTTTGCTGGGGCCGATCCGGGTGGGGAATCATGCGGTTATTGGGGCGGGCGCTGTGGTGGTTAAGGATGTCCCGGATTATGCCGTGGTGGTCGGCAATCCGGCACGGGTAATTCGCATCAAAGCACAAGACTCAGGCGCTATTTAAATAGACAGGCAGGCTTTCATCTTTTCAACAAAAGCTGCTGCCTGATAATTTTTTAAAAAGTGATTACGTAGTTCCCAAGCCCGGCAACTTTCTTCCAAAGCAAGGCCGAAAAGGGCGGCAGCCAGACTCTTGGGATCTTTTGGGGGTACTATCGAGGGATATCCGGCAGGCAGGCAGAGCTCGATACCCTTCCAGGAAGTGAGAACGATTTCCAGTCCATAGGACATGGCCTCCAAAATGGTTACCGGAAAAACTTCATTGGGATAGTAACTTGGGAAACAGAGGCAGTCGGAGGTTTTTAATAAATAGTCTTTTTCTTCTCCGCTCACAAAGCCTGCGTAGCGTACTGCACTTTGTGTCCAAGGCTTGGCCAATTGCAGATCTGGGTGAGCGATACGGGTTTCAAATTCGCAGCGCTCAGATTCGGACATGAATTGCCCGGCGACGGTAAGCGAAGCCTGCGGTTTCAAGTTTTGGTTTTTCAGTTTTGAGTTAAGAAGGGCGATGGCGTCGATGGCGTCGAAGAGGCCCTTTTCCCGCGTGCAGTGGGCTAAAAACAATACACGGTAGTTTTCTGTTTCCGGTTTCGGGCTTCCGGCTTCCGACTTTTGCCGAAGATGGAGAAGGGTCTGGCGGCGTTGTTGGCGCTGAGGCAGTATAGAGGATTCGAAATCCGGGCATGGATCAGGTATGCCGTTGGGAATAACAACCAGTTTCCTAGGCATAAAAATATCCGCATCCTTCCGGCTGTATTCCGTCAAGACGATACTGAGGTCCGCGCGGCCCAATAAGAATTGGGTGAGTCGTCCGATGGCCTTTTGCCAGGTCGAGCCGGATTCCAATGCGTTGCCTACAAAAGAGCCTAATCCCGAAGAATGCCAATGTAGGATCAATTTTGGGAAAAATGGTCGGCAAAGAACCATGACAATCCAGTCTCGCAAAATGGCAGAGGCTTTGGCAGGGGCCGGAACGTAATAGAGAACATTGGCCCCGTAGCGGATTCGGCACCAGATTGCTTCCAAGCAATGACTGCACAGGCGGAATAGCTTGCCAATTTTCACTCTTCCGACGTCTTCCATCGAGGCAGAGACCCGGGCATTCACATGGAAAACCCTGACATCCGGATTTTCCATGTGAATGCCCGTCGTGAGCTGTGGGCAGTACCTGAAGTCACCACCCAACCCCCTTATCATGAGTTGCACCATGTAGCTTTGCCCATGGTGTGGCGGAGGCGTGTGGGCAAAAACAAGCAGCTTCATGTTGTCATGAAGTGTCATTTGTCCCCGGCAGTTGGTCAAGGGCGAAGGGGGCAGCATACTGAAATTGGATGCCTGAGGGCTGAGGGCGGAGAGAGTCGGCTGGCAAGTTGTGTTGCCTCAAGCAAAAAACAACTGCCGAAGGGAGTCCGGAGCGGGTTTAAGTTTAGCGTGTTAAGTTTAATTTGAGCTGTTAAAGTTTGCATGTGTCGAATTCTCCCAGGGTGGTGGCGGTGATCGCAACGTATCGCCGCGAGGCGGAGTTGCGCCGTTTATTGCGCGAGTTGCAGGGCCAAACGCAGCCTCTGGCGGGAGTGGTCGTGGCGGACAATGCCGCCGAAGAGGAGCTTCAGCGGCTAATCGCCAATCGCCAATCGCCAATTTCAAGTTTTCAAGCCGTCTATCTGCCGGTGCCGGGGAATCCCGGTTGCGGGGCGGGTTTGAAGGCGGCGGAGGAGGAAGCCTTGCGGCGGTTTCCCGAGCTGACGCATGTTTGGATTTTGGATGATGACGCCGTGCCGCCACCGGACTGTCTTGCAAAGCTGCTTGCCGTTTTGGAGGCGGGCGCCGCGGAACTGGCCGCTCCGCTCTTGTCAGATTCCAACGGCAAATTATGGGCGTTTCCCGAACCTCTGGATGTCGGCCAGAGGCGTGTGATCCGCAGTTGTGAAACACCCGGGGACGCTTTGAAAAAATTCGGAGCCGCGCCGCACCGGCTTTGCTGGTGCACCGGAACCTGCCTGCTGGTGACACGCCTGGCGTTAGAGACAAGTGGTTTGCACCGGGATGATTTTTGGATGCTGGGGGAGGATTTGGAATTTTCCATGCGGATCAGCGCCCGGATGAACGCGGTGTTTTCGTGCGGGATTGTGGTGCCCCATTTGCCTCCCGAACCGCCGGATGCGATAGCCGCAGCGAAGGTTCACCGCGCCAAATTTTTGGCCTTGCTGCAGAACCTCAGCTATTTGGGTTTCCGTAAAACACACGGGTTCCACATGCGCCGTTATGTGGCCGGGAATATCCGCCGTTATTTCCGGACGTTCGGGTTTTCGCGGGCAACCTTCACGGAAGCGGGGCTGGCTTTTTGGCATGGGGCGGTCCTGGGCGAACCGGCTGGGAAAAAAGCGGGCAAAAACTGAGGCGGAGACCGGAATCGAACCGGTGAATGGGGCTTTTGCAGAGCCCTGCCTTACCACTTGGCTACTCCGCCCGAAAGGGCTGTTCAAAACAGCCATGCCACTTTGAAAGGAGGAGATATCGTCCCTGATTTTTGGATTTTGGCAAGAAGCTAACCTGCATATTTCATGCTCATTTTAATAATCAACCTGTTGAGCTGTGGCGCAACAGTGGGAAGACACGCACTGAACGCTATGCAGGTTGTTGCAAAACCGCCTCAAAATAAGGCAGTTCCATTTCAAAAAAATCCCATTCAGGCGGTTTTGTTTTCAGCCCGGATGTGAGTATTCCCCTGTTTTTGCCCGGCCTTTTGGCGGGACACTTTGCAGGGTTTTTCAGAAGCGTATGAAACATCCGGGCTAGGGCGCCGGGGTGTTGTTCGCTTTGATTTTTTTCAGGACAAAAAGAAGGTCGGGCTCCAGTTCCGTGTAAACATCGTTCCCGTAAATCGTACGCGCCTGCTGGAGGGCTTCCTGATACTCGGATGTTTTTCCGGTGGAATACGCAAGTGCGGCCCGGGCGAAATAATAATAGGGATGGAGTTCATCGACAGGATCCAACGTGGTGATCCATTTGGCCGCGTCCGTCAGGTTGCGCGAAGCCAGATGGCAGTAGATCATTTTCAGGACCGCCAGTTTGCCGGTGGGAACCTTGTTGAGATAAATTTTATAATATTGGACAGCCTCTCCCCAGTGTTCGAGCCGGAAGGCGGACTCGCCCAGGTAAAAGTGGGCACTGTACTGCTCCGGGTTTTTATCGATGGCATTGAAGAAAAAGTCCTGAGCTTGCTGGTATTTCCCCAGGCCCAGTAAAATACGCCCCTTTAACTCGAGGGTGCGTGCCTCTGCAGGGGTTTTGGCCAGCAGGGCATCCACGCGTTGGAGGGCTTCATTCAACTGGCCCGCCTTGAAGACGGCAAAGGCCTCCTGGTAGGAGTCTTCGGGGACCGAAGGTTCGGAGGCAAAGGTTGAAAATTGCGCCAGGATCGGAATACACAAAACGAGGGCCAGAGAGGATGGGTTGATTCGCTTCATGGTTTTGCCCGATATTATGGGCGGGAGATTCCATATTGTCCAAATCTCTTTGTTGGGTATCATATTGGCATGGATGCCAGGATTTCATTTATTTGTGCGTTGTGGATGTGGTTGGCGTTGGCAACTGGTGGCATGGCACAGAATACGGATACTGTCTATACGAAGGAATATCAGGAGGCTTATGGTTTGGCGATGCAGGCCCTTGCCAAAGGGCAATACGATGAGGCCTTGAAAGACTTGGACGACGCGGAAAAGGCGCAGCCCGGTCTGATGAACACGCAAAATCTCCGGGGCGCAGCATTGGTGCGTTTAAAAAAATTGGATGAAGCAAAAAAAGTCTTCCAGGCAATCTGCGATCGAAATCCCGAGGACGAGTCCGCAATATTCAATTTGGCCGAGATTTCTTTCCTTGGCGGGGAATATCCGGGCTCCAAGAAACTGTTTCAATCGTATCTGGCAAGAAAGGGCCAGAATCAAAATGCCCTGGCGCTCTATAAAATATTCTTGTGCGATTTGATGACGAATAATCAGCCAGAGGTGAAACAAACCCTTTCCTCTCTCGTTCCAGCGGTCAACAACCCATTTTATTATTTTGCCTTTGCCGCCGATGCGTTCAAGAAAGGCGCTGACGGAGCCGCCAGGGATTATTTGAAATCCGCATCCCAGATTTACCCAGCCGCTCTCAATGCCTCGTTCGCGGATTCACTGGTGTCGATAGGATATCTGAAGCCGGAAGACATCGGATCCGTTGGGTTGATTGACCAGTCTTATTTGCAAAGCCTGAAACAACCCGGGAAAGTGATAAGAAACGAAGGTGATCCGCAGCAGGTGGATGTTTCCGGCTTGGATTCCTTGCTGCCCAAGTCGGGCTACGACAAGAAGGACGAGCCGGCCAAGCAACAGGGCAAGTGAGGGCGGTCTCCAATTTTTAGCCACAGTGCACAGAGAAGCATGAAGTCCGAATTTAGAATGTAGAATTCAGAATCTGCGGTGAATTTTGTTTCATGTGCCGGAGCCTGCAGCGGGGAAATGCGCGCTTTTTTTCCAGACCGCGAGAATGAATTCGCCGACTTCCTGGATATTTTTGGCGCTGACAGGGCATATCAGATCCGCCTGTTCGTAATAGGGTGCGCGCGAAGCGAGCAGTTCCTCCAGTTTGAGCCGGGGGTCGGATATGCTGAGCAGGGGCCGGGAGGAATTGCGGGAAGTCCTTTCCAACAGCAAATCGATCCCGGCCTGCAAATAAACCACAAAGCCATGTTGCCATAAGAGCTTGCGGTTGGCTTCGCGGATGATCGCACCGCCACCGGTCGCCACGATGGAAGGTGTTGTTTCCAGCATGGTTTTGCCGATCATTTCATGTTCCAACTCGCGGAAATATTCCTCCCCGGAGTCGGCAAAAATCTCGCGAACCCGCTTCCGCTCGTGCGCTTCCACCAGCGCGTCCGTATCGACAAACGGGATGCCGGTGACGCCGGACAGGTAACGTCCCACGCTGCTTTTGCCGGAACCCATGAGTCCGATCAGCACCAAATGTCTTTTCAAAGGCTGTGTCATGATCCGGGATTGAATTTCGGCCTGCTGGCGAAAAGAACAATCTTAAAATTTTGCCCGCGAAACACGCGAAACAAAGGCGCCGAGAGCGCAGAGGAAAGGCATTTGATTGCCGATCCATGTGCTTAAGTCTGACTTCTGGATTGCCACGTCGTCCCATCCTGAGGGCGGGACTCCTCGCAATGACGCGGACGCATCTGTCAGCGTCCCTCCATCCGTCGTTTGTCTTTATTTGAGGCACCCGCACTTTGCAAATATCTTGAGTTTGGCAGGATGATTGCAGCTTGAGAGATGGGCGGGTTCGTCTTAATCTTTTGCCCATGGGAAATATATACGGTCATTTATTCCGCATCAGTACCTGGGGTGAATCGCATGGCGGAGGCGTGGGCGTGGTGGTGGACGGGTGCCCGCCCCGCATTGCCCTGGACGAAGCGGACATTCAAAAAGATTTGGACCGCCGCCGCCCGGGCCAGAGCCGGATTGTGACGCCGCGAAAGGAGGCGGACCACTGCGAAATTCTATCGGGTGTTTTCCAGGGAAAAACGCTGGGCACGCCGATTTCCATCATGGTGCGAAACGAGGATGCGCGGCCGGAGGCCTATTCCGAAATGAAAACTCTGTTCCGCCCTTCCCATGCCGATTATACCTATCAAACCAAATACGGCATCCGAAACTGGGAGGGAGGGGGGCGTTCCTCCGCCCGTGAAACCATCGGACGGGTGGCCGCCGCGGCCGTGGCGAAAAAAGTTTTCCAAAAAAAGCTCCCGAAGCTTGAAGTGCTGGCCTATGTGAGACAGGTGCATAAACTGACGGCCCGGGTGGACCCCGCCAAGGTTCGGTTCAAGGAAGTGGAAGGAAACATCGTGCGCTGGCCGGACAGCCGGGATGCGGAACGCGTCATCCGGTTGATCGAAAAGGCGCGCCGCGAAGGGGACTCCGTGGGCGGCATCATCGAGTGCGTGATCCGGAACCTTCCCCCGGGCCTGGGCGAACCGGTATTCGACCGTCTGGAAGCGGATTTGGCCAAAGCGATGCTCAGCCTGCCTGCGACGAAAGGCTTTGAAATCGGTTCCGGTTTTGCCGGAGCCGCGCTGCGGGGGTCGGAACATAACGATGAATTTTACATGCAGCACGGGCGTGTGCGGACCCGGAGCAACCGCAGCGGCGGCGTGCAAGGCGGCATCAGCAACGGGGAAGACATTGTTTTCCGGGTGGCATTCAAGCCGGTGGCGACAATTTCAAAGGCGCAGAAAACGGTTTCCGCAAGCGGCCGGAACGCCGGGTTGCGCGCGCGCGGGAGGCATGATCCCTGTGTCCTGCCGCGGGCGGTGCCCATCGTTGAGGCCATGGCGCATCTGGTGTTGATCGACCACTATCTGCGGCAGCGCGCGCAGTGCGGAATTTGACGGTGTCCGTTCCGTCAGGTCGAAGTGCGAAGAAAGGCATTTTCATCCGCAGATTAAAATGATTTTCGCGGATGAAATGCCAAAGACTTTAAACTTGAGACTTAAAACTCTTTGGGGTTTTTACCTGGGCGAGGTGACATAGTGGATGTAGTCCGCCATCCATTGTTTTCCACCCAGCAGCCAGACAGCGGCCGCGATGGCCAGAAACGGGCCAAAGGGTATTTTCAGCCCCCAGCGCTTGTGTCTGCGGATCATGAGGGCGATCCCGAAAACAGACCCGACCAGCGAGGAAACCATGATGATAAAGAGCGGCGCCTGCCAGCCTAAAAAGGCCCCCATGGCCGCGAGGAATTTTACGTCGCCCATGCCCATGGCGTCCTTTTTCAAGACCGCACTGCCCAGCACGGCTATGGCATAGAGGAGTCCTCCGCCCAAAAGCAGCCCATAGCACCCGAAGAGAAAACCCTGCCATGCGGTGGATTTTTCATGTAATTCCGGGCAAACTGCCGAGAGCAGAAGGCCGGCCAGGCAGCCTCCAAGCGAGATGCGGTCCGGGATGATGAAATGATCCAGATCGATAAAGGTGGCGATGATCAGGCCACAGGCAAAAAGAATATAAATCCAGGCTGGTGTTGGAGGATAGAGGTTCCAGAGCGCGACAAAGGCTGCCGCGGTGATGAATTCAACCAGGGGATAGCGGGAATCGATTTTTGTGCCGCAGCAGGCGGCCCGGCCCCGCAGCAGCAGCCAACCGAGGATGGGGATATTGTATTGCCAGGGTATGGGCGAGCCGCAGGCGGCGCAATGAGAGCCGGGATGAATGACGGAGCGGCCCAGGGGGATGCGGTAGATGCAGACGTTGAGGAAGGAACCGATGCACGCGCCGACGAGGAATGGCGCCAGATAATTGAGAAGAGTCAGTGCCATAAATCAAAATTTCAGGTTGCGGATTTGCATTTAAATGCCGGTTCTGCCGTCCTGGGAATTTATATGCCGACTGCCGTTTGCAGTGCTTTTTTCATTTCTTCCAGCGGTGCCGCACGGCCCGTCCAGATTTCAAAAGCCAGCGCCCCCTGGTGCAGGAGCATGCTCAATCCATTCGCGCTGCGCGCGCCGGCTTCACGCGCGGCATCGAGCAGGCGGGTGCGGGCCGGGCGGTAAATGATGTCGTGAACGCAGAGGTGTGGCTGGAGAATACGGGCGGGCAACACGGACGGATCCTGGGGTTTCAATCCAAGCGAGGTACCGTTGACGACCAGATCAATCTGGCTGAGTTCGCGGGCAATGATTTTTTCATCCCAGGGAATTACTTTCAGCCGGGCGGCGGCCCCGAGCAATTTGTCGGATTTAAAATGAGGAGCGACCTTTTGTTCAAGGCTGCGGGCCGTGGCTTCCGTGCGGTTGCAGAGCACCAGTTTCTGACAGTGTTCCAGGGCGGCTTGAATGGCCAGCCCCTGGCCGGCGCCGCCTGTGCCGAGGATGAGAATGCGCAAATCCCGGACATCCAGGGAAAATTCAGTCCGGACGGCGCGCACCCAGCCTTCCCCATCCGTATTGAAGCCCGTGAGCCGGCCGTTGTCGTTGAGCAGAGTATTGGCAGCGCCGAGTTGCCTGGCGGACTCCGCCAGTTCATCGGCCAGGGCGGCGATTGCGATTTTGTGGGGCAGGGTGCAGTTCCAGCCGGTGAAAGGCAGTTGCCGCATGGCGCGGATTGAGTCCGCGAGTTTTTCCGGCGGGATTTCAACCCGGACGTATTGGGCCTGCAGGCCGCAGGCTTGAAACGCGGCGAGCTGCATGGCCGGGGACAAGGAGTGCGCGACGGGGTGGCCGATCACGCCGTAGAGGGGAGGATTGGATTGAAGGCGCAGGAGCGTTTCCGGAGTATAAATTTCTTCCACCCTGCCAGTCTGGCGGGGAGCGGATTTGAATCAAGCGGCAAAAGCCTGCATTGCGTCCGGCGCGGCCTGGCGTTAGCTTGGGAACGTGAATGAATCTTTGAATCATCTGACAGCCCGGCTGCTGGATTCCTATGCCGAGGCCGGTGTGATCAACCACATCGACGGCGTGAATTTGCCTGACAAACAGGCCATTGAACGGATCACCCTGCTGCTGCTCCAACTCCTGTTTCCCGGCTATTATGAGAAATTGAGCGTCTCGGGCGGTGAACTGGAGGCGAAGATCAAGGGCCACCTGGATTCCATTGCGTGCCAGTTGCAGCAGGAAATCGCCAAGAGCCTCGATTACGATCCACCTGCGGTCCGTCCGTCGGGCGATGTCCCGGACGCGGCCCGGAAGCTGGCCTGTGAATTTCTGAGCAGGCTTCCGGAAGTGCGGGAAATTTTGGTGACGGATGTGGAGGCGGCATATGACGGCGATCCGGCGGCATCGAGCATGGATGAAATCATCCTGGCCTATCCCGGACTTGAAGCCATTGCGGTGTATCGGCTGGCGCACGAGATGCACCGGCAACATATTGCCCTGATTCCCCGCATGATGACGGAATGGGCGCATTCGCGGACCGGGATTGACATTCATCCGGGGGCGCGGATCGGCGCGCATTTTTTCATCGATCACGGGACAGGCGTGGTGATTGGAGAGACTTGTGTGATAGGAAACCACGTCAAGGTCTATCATAGCGTCACGTTGGGCGCGCGCTCAACCTCCGGCGGACAGCAGTTGAGGGGAAGCAAACGCCACCCGACGCTTGAAGACGGGGTGACGATTTATCCCGGCGCCACGATCCTGGGCGGCGAGACTGTGATTGGCGCCGGCAGCACGATTGGCGGCAATGTGTTTCTCCTGCACAGCGTCCCGCCGCGCAGCCTGGTTTATTATGAGGAAGGCGCGGTGCTGGTGAAGCCGAAAGGCCCGCCGGACGAGGACAGCGGCGCCGGGACGGATTCGATTGTTTATGTGATATAAAACAGCCGTGGCCGGTTATTTCACGGCGAGGCCATGAAGCCCAATACGCAAAACGCAAAACCCAGGCTGGTTCTTTTTGAATGGCACCATCTGGGCGATGCCATTCTGAGTCTGCCTTTTCTCAGGGGGGCAACGGAATGTTATCGGGTTGTGGTTTTCTGTACCCCCCAGGTGGCGGAACTTTATCGCCTTTGCCTGCCGGGCATTGAGACGGTCTCATGGCGGCCCTTTTGGGTTAAAGGCGGCGGAAAGGGGAATAGAAGCGAGGGTTCTGTTTCATTTTTTGGATTGATCCGGAAATTAAGGGCTTTCAAAGCCGATGCGGCTGTTTCCGTCTGGCCGGATCCGAGAGCCCATTTTTTCATGGCGTTGAGCGGGGCGAAAGTGCGCATCGGGTTTGCCCTGACAAACGACAATATTTACGCTTCCGGATTGCCGTGGCGCCGGAGGGAAATTTTCTACGGCAGACTCGCCGCCCGTTTGCTTGAGGCCGTCTCCGGCGGGCGTTGGCTGACGCTGGGTTTGGAAAAGAAGTCATCGAGCCAGGCCCATTGGGAAGATTGGCGGCAAATGTCAGGTGCGCTGGGGGCTGCGTGGCGCGACGCATTGCCGTGGTTTGACCCGGCTGCGGAAGACCTGCGCGGGGAGATGGCGGATTTTTTTCAAAAAGCGGCCTTGTCCGGAAAGCCGGTTTTTTTGCTGCATGCCGGGGCGGGGCATCCGACCAAGCGCTGGCCGGTGGAGAGGTTCCAGGCTGTAATTCATGAATGGTTTACCAGGGGAAAAATTCCCCTTGTTATTGTGGACGATGGAAGCGGGATGATTCCGGTCCCGGAGGGACCGGATCAAATCACCTGCCGTCCCGCCAATCTTGCCTTGTTTTTAAAAATACTCGGCCGGGTGGACGCGGTGTTGTGCAACGATTCGCTTCCCTCCCATGCTGCCGCAGCCTTGGGGAAGAAAGTTTTCACGATTTTTGGTTCGGCATCCACGGCATGGTTTGCTCCTTACAAAAATGAGGCGCATGTGGTTTCGAGCGATGTATGCCCGTTTCGCCCCTGTCTGGGCCGGTGTGTACAACCTTCGTTTATTTGTTTGGAAGCCGTGCAGCCCCGGGATGTCATTGAAAAACTGAAGAGCGGAATTTGAGGGGTGTGAATGAATGTCTTGGCATTGGCAATCAGGTGTGATTAGTTGGGCGTATGGACGCCCGCAAATGGACTGTTGACAAGCAGGTCTGGGTGTTGTCATTTTCCGCCATCCTCCTGATTTTGTGGGGGCTTTATGGCTTTTTCCCGTATGGATTCGGATACGGGAATGTTGCAAGGCCGGTTTTTGACAATCTGCTTTGGATGTGGGATGACAAGCATGAGCCGGAATGGGGGCATTGTTGGCTGGTGCCGCTGATTTGCGCCGGGTTGATTATTTGGAAACGGGAGGAATTGGTTGGCCTTCCGGTGGAGGGTGGCAAACGAGGAGCGATCATCTGGATGGCGGCCGCCGGTTTTGTGTATTGGGTTGGCTACAAGATTGATATTGTACCCCTGAGCCTGGTTTCGATCCAGATTACCCTTGGGGCGTTGATCCTGTGGTTTTTTGGGTGGCCGCTGATGCGCGCGCTGCTGTTTCCTTATTTATTCTTATTTTTTGCCTGGCCGATGCCGTTTCTGGACAGTTCCCTGACACTCTATTTAAAAACATTCATGACGCAGATTTCGGTGGCTTTTCTTAATTTGATAGGTATTGCATGCCTGCAACGGGGCTCCGGCATCATTTCATCGGCGGATTACCAATATCAAATACCAGAAGGCGCGCGTTTCATGCTGGAGATTGACAACCCGTGCAGCGGGATTCATTCCCTTTTCGCCCTCATGATGATTTCGGCGTTGGCCGGGTATATCCTGCTGCCCCGGCCCTGGCAAAGATGGCTGCTCTTTGCCAGTTCCCTGCCGCTTTCCGTGGCCGGCAATTTTGTGCGCATCCTGATGCTGACGTTTGGCACGCTTCTTTTTGGGCAGGAGTTTGCGCTTGGCCGCAATGACAATCCCAGTTTTTACCACATGTTTTCAGGCTTTGCGGTCTTTGGCGTGGCCATGTCGGGGATGCTTGCGTTCGGCTGGCTTTTGAACGGCGGTTGGCGTGTTGCGGCGGTTGTTTTGGGATTGGATGGTTTATTGCGCGGGACGCCGTTCCAAGCCGGCTTCGCAAAGGGCAGGAGCTCAAAATGAATGCCAGGAACTCAAACGTGCCGGGCCAAACGCCGGCGCCCGGGTTTCAGATGCGGAACCCGTGGGGGCGCATGGCCGCAGCCGTTTTGTTTTTTGCCCTGGTACTCGCGGTTTGCCGCTTTTCGCCCAACCCCAATTCCTCGCTGCAGGCCGGAGTGCGGATGCAGTTGCCGGATTTTTACAAGGGAATGACGGCAACGGACCTGAGCATGACTGCGGCGGAGCAGAAGATTCTGCCGACAGACACCGGATTTGTGCGGAAACTTTACAAGGATCCGGCGGGCGACCAGATTGCATGTACCATAGTATTGGCGGGCGGCGAAAAGCGCAGCATACACCGTCCGGAAGTTTGCCTGCCGGGACAGGGTTGGAACATTAAAAGCGGGGAAGTGGCGCCCATTACGTTGTCTGACGGGCGGCGTCTGGAAGTGATGAAATTGACGTTGGAACAGGATGTGCAGATCGGTCCGGGGCATAATATCAAGCGCAAGTGCCTCTTCCTGTATTGGTTTGTTGGGAAGGGAGTCACGACCCCATTGCATTCGTGGCGGGTTTTTCTCACCAGTTGGGACCGGGTGATGCGGAACCTGAATCATCGTTGGGCCTATGTGATTGTCTCCTCGCTGGTGACGGACAATCTGATGCCCAATGGCAGGAATGAGCAGCAGACGCTGCAGATGCTGGAGAATTTCATCTCGGATACAGCCCCCACATACATGCTGGAGGACCGCGGTGATGGAAATGTCAAATCCCGGAGTCCGGATTCGAAACCTGTCCCAGCCGCAAAGGAGGAAGCCGCAAAGCCGGGAGCGGGAAGCCGTTGAGCGGGATATGAAAGCTTCATTGTTGGGGAAACTGGTGAAGAGGGTGGAGCATCTGGGCCACGACGAGCTCAAGCGTTATCTCCTGAGAGTTGCCAAGGAAAGCGGATTGCTGGAGACGGTTTTCAACACATTGAGCGAAGCGGTGGTGGTGCTGGATGCGAAGGGGAGGATCGAATATTGCAACCGGGCCGCCCACAAGCTGTTGCCGATCCCGCAGGATGTGCCGGCGGGGGCGCTGGTTTCGAAATATCTCAGGGATCTGGACTGGAATTCGCTCCTTTCGCAGGGCCGGGCCACCACAAAAACCCTGGAGATCCATTATCCCGAACGAAGGATGCTGGAGTTTTATCTGTTGCCGGTTGAGGAACAGGCGGCGGTCGAGGAATCTTTTGTGGCCATTTTTCATGATGTGACGCGCAGGCAGAATGATACGCGGGAGGTCATCGAGTCCGAAAGGCTGCATGCGTTGACGCTGCTGGCCGCGGGGGTGGCGCATGAACTGGGCAATCCCATCAACAGCATCAATATTCATCTCCAGCTCATGGAACGGGATTTGCGCTCGGCGCCTCCGGAATTGAAGTTGAAACTGGAGGAATCCATCCGGGTGGCGCGGAGTGAAATGGACCGCCTGGATTCGATCATCAACCGGTTTCTCAAGGCGGTCCGCCCCACGTTGCCGGATTTTCGCGAGGCGCAATTGTCGGAAGTGGTGCAGGAAACGCTGGAGATATTAAAGGCGGAAGTGAAGGACCGGAATGTTTTGGTTGAGGTGGACATACCGGAGGATTTGCCGAGATTACGGATGGATGTGGAGCAGATGAAACAGGCTTTTTACAACATCATCAAAAATGCCATGCAAGCCATGGGCAGCAAGGGAATCCTGAATATCCGGGCTGCAAACACGGATGGCGGTGTTGAGTTGTCGTTTGAAGACAACGGGACCGGGATTTCGCTGGAGAATTTGCCGCGGGTCCTCGAACCGTATTATACCACAAAAAAACGCGGCACGGGCCTCGGTTTGATGATTGTGCAGCGGATTGTACGGGAGCATGGGGCGGAGTTGCAATTGGAAAGCCATGCAGGCCAGGGTACCCTGGTGCGGATTTGTTTCCCGCTTGGACGAAAGCAAATGCAGTTATTGGAAAAAGGAAGCGCGTAGCGATTGTACGGTTTGATTGGCAAAGAACAGGCAAATATGGAACCGACCCCTTCCAGCGCAAAGTCGAAAGCGGATTCCCTTCAACCGCAACCGACCATGTTGATTGTGGATGACGAAAAGCATACGCGGGAAGGATTACGGCGCGCGTTGGAGAGGCAGTTTGACATTTATCTGGCGGCCGACCAGGAATCCGCTTTTAACATTCTGGAAGCGGAAGCCATCGATCTGGTGCTGGCTGATTTGAGGCTGGGCGGGGATGATGGAATGAAGATCCTGGAAAAATGCCAGGCTCTGCCCAATCCGCCGATCTGCGTCATGATGACGGCCTACGGATCCGTGGAGACGGCAGTCGAGGCCATGCGGAATGGGGCTTATGATTATGTCACCAAGCCGGTGAACATTGACAAACTGGAGATGCTGCTGATCCGTGCTTTGAGGGGCAAAACAATCGAGGTTGAGAACCGCCAGTTGAGGAGGGAATTGGACCGCCACTATGGGCTGGAGAACATGGTCGGATCTTCCCCGCGTCTTGCGGAAATTTTTGACATTATCCGGCAGGTGGCGGACACCAAGGCGACTGTATTGATCCAGGGTGAAAGCGGCACGGGGAAGGAACTGGTGGCGCATGCCATCCACAATTTGAGTTCGAGAAAGAACAAACCGTTCATGGCTGTGCATTGTGCAGCGCTTTCGCCGCAGTTATTGGAGAGCGAGCTTTTTGGCCATGAGAAGGGTGCTTTTACGGGGGCTTATGAAAAAAGGATCGGGCGGTTTGAGCAAGCAGCGGGCGGCACCCTGTTTTTGGATGAGATCGGAGAGATTGACGCCTCGATCCAAGTCAAACTTTTGCGTGTGATCGGGGAGCGCTCGTTTGAGCGCGTGGGGGGCAATAAAAAGATCGAGACAGATGTCAGATTGTTGGCGGCGACGAACAAGGATCTTGCGAAAAGGGTCAAGGAGGGGGCATTTCGCGAGGACCTGTTTTACCGGATCAATGTGGTTAAAATCGAAATGCCCCCGTTGCGGGAGCGGCGGGAGGATATTCCGCTGTTGGCCGGGGCTTTTTTGGAGGAATTTTCCCGTGAAAACCACAAATCCGGCCTTCAGTTCAGTCCGGCGGCCATGGACGCCCTTCTCAATTATGGATGGCCTGGCAATGTCAGGGAGTTGCGGACGGCTGTGGAGCACGGGGTGGTTTTGTGCCGCGGCCATGAAATTCTTTTGAAAGAACTGCCTCCAGCCTTGAAATTTGGCGCGGATGCTTCCAAGGTGGAAGGTTCCGGGGGGTTGAATTTGCAGACCATGGAGAAAGCGTCGATTGTTCGCGCGCTAGAAAAATCCGACGGAAACAGGACGTTGGCGGCGGAATTACTTGGGATCAGCCGTCGAACGTTGCACCGCAAGTTGAAGGAATATCAGATGGAGAGAATATAATGTCTCAAATTCAGGATTTGGTTTACGCCATTGAGGTGGGAGCCTTGAGGGTTTGGATTTTGCGTCTGGCCTTGATGATCATGATGCTGGGTTTTGGGGTTTACTACGCCGCAACCCAATTCAACGGGTTTGGGAATCCGGAGGACATGGACATGGCGCAGCTTGGCCGGCAGATCGTCATGGGCAGGGGATACACCACCAAATTCATCCGCCCGACAGCCTTGAAAGAGATGGGGTTGCAGTCGCAGAATTTTACTCCGGGGCAGGGTGATTTTCCGGAAACTGTTCAGCCTCCCGTGTACCCCTATTTGTTGGCGGGTCTTTTCAAGTTCAGTGGCGCTAATTTCGAGGTGCCACTGGATCACTTGAGGGAGCTTCATATTTTCAAGCCGGAGTTGAGCGTGGTGATCTTTAATACAATCCTGCTGTTGCTTGCACTGGTTGTATTTTATGTCTGGATGACGCGTGCGTTCGACAACCGCATTGCAATTGTGAGCTGTGTGTTTGTCGTTTTTTCTGACTTGATGTGGAATTTCGCCATTTCAGGCCTGCCAGTTGCCCTCCTGATGCTGCTGGTTTCATTGATAGGGTTGCTGATCTGTGAGGCGGCGTTGGCGGATGAAGTGGAAAATTCGGTTTTACCCCCCGTGTTTATGGCTTTGGCCGGCCTGGTGCTTGGAGTTGCGATCCTGACACGTTATAGCATGCTGGCCTTGTATATTCCATTTGTCGGGCTTGGTTTTTTGGGCTTTTCGCGGCGTGGAAGCTGTGGATTCCTGGCCGCCTTTGTTCCGGCTGTGATTTTCGCGCCGTGGCTTATCCGCAATTTCAACCTGACGGGCAATTTTTTTGGTTATGCATGGTTGGCGGTTTATGCCAACGACTCAACCATCTGGCGTTTATTTGCCGAGAGCCTCCAGGAAATGACACAGTTGCGGGCTTTTATGCATACCTTTAGCCATGGGGTTGTAAATATTCTTGCAAATTTGGGCGTTCTATTTGGCGGGCTGTTGATGCCAGTTTTTTTCATCGGCAGCATCTTTCATGCTTTTCGCCGTCCGTGTGTTCAAACTCCGCGCTGGTTTTGGATCGCGTCGTTGCTGCTGTTGATCTGTTTTAACGCTCCCATTTTAAATGACCAATCCCCGTCGGAAAAAATCGAACTCAATAGTTTGTTTGTTCTTTTTCCTGTGCTGGCCGGCTATGGCACGGCTTTTTTGTTCATCCTCATTGACCGGTTGAAACTGCCAAGCCCCATCCTGCAATGGCCGATTGTCGTCCTCGTTGCAGCCTTCCAAATGGCGCCACTCGGATTCCGCGTTTTTCAACGGTCTCCGGCACTTTATGCCTACCCTCCCTATTTTCCTCCAGTCATGGTATTGATGAAGAGCTGGATCAAACCGCAGGAAGTCATGGTTTCAGACATTCCCTGGGCCTGCGCGTGGTATAGCGACCGGATCACCCTCTGGCTTCCGAAGCAAAGAAAGGACATGGAAGAGTTCAACGATTTTCATTATCGGGTCGTGGCCATGTTGCTGACGCCTGAGAGCCGAAACCGCCGGATGTTCAGTGAAATTGAAAACGGAGAATACTCGGACTGGGCCGGGCTGATCAAACGGGATGATTTTCGTGAATTGCCGCTTCCGCGGTTCACGCCCTTACCCCCCAACAAGGGGGATTACTTCATTTTTGCGGATCATGTACGCTGGCCGCAATAGTTTTTATTAATGGAGGCGTTAAAAATTTCGTAACCCACTTAATTTTAAATGCTTACAATAAGTTAAAAATGCTTTGACATTCCGCTTTGCTCCACTTAATTTTCTAATAATGGTAATTGCATTTTGCCATGCAAAGGGGTTGGAGATAGAATTAACGGCAAATAAACTCATAGAACCAATTTATAGGACATGAAAAACAGCCAAGGGCTAGCGATTATTCTCCTCTGCATGGCAGGATGGATAGAGGCCCAGTTGCCTTTGGCAGCACAGGACGTTCGTGCCGGTCAAACGGGTACAGGCAAGCCGTTTATCATTTCCGTCGGAGTGAGGGAGGAGTACGACGACAACATCAACACCACCTCCACCAATAGACAAGGCTCATTTGCGACGATTATCTCGCCGGATATCACGGTTAATTATCCGATGAATGACACGACCTTTACGGCGCGCTACGCCTTTGGCGGCACGTATTATTACAACCGCGGCAATGACCCTTGGGATTTTACGCATGACTTTTCCGCCAAGGTGACGCATCAGTTTTCAGATCGCCTGAGTCTGGATGTGCGTGATGAGTTTTCTTACAGCCAGAGCCCGCAAATTGGAACGGACAATCTGATTGTCCGGCGCCAGGGAAACGGTTGGATCAACAATGCAAACGGGGATCTGACTTATAGCTGGACTCGCAGGTTTTCGACGGTGACGGGTTACCACAACTCGTTCAACGGGTATGAAGACAGGCAGGTTAATTTTGACAATGAATTTGTGCAGCATGGCGTCACCCAGGATTTCAGATTGCAGGTTCTGGAGCCAACCACGGCGGTGTTGAGTTACGGTTTTGACAACTATGATTACGCGCACATCAACCGCGATTATTCGACCCATTTGTTTACCGTGGGAGCCGATCATTATCTGTTGAGGGAGTGGCTCGTGACAGGGCGGTTTGGCGCGCAATATGTCGAGTATGAAAATCCGCTGGAAAAAGGAGGGTTCAACCCGTATGTCAGCGTAAGGACGGCCTGGTTTTACCTGCCGAGATGCACGCTGGCCGCAAGCTATAATTTGGGTACGGATGTCACGGATTTTTCGAGTTACGGCTCGCAGTACCGGCACAATTTCGGCCTTTCCATTGATCATTCGTGGACTCCCCGCTTTACGACCGGAGGTTCCATCAGCCTGCAGTTTGCGGATTACAGCCAGAACCAGGCGCTGGTTGCCGGAGCGGGGAACCAGAATGAAACGACATTGGTGTATGATCTCCACGCGGCATTTGCCATCACCGACTGGCTCTCGGTGAACACAGGCTATACCTATACGCAAGTGGATTCAGGGGATGCCGCGCGCAAGTACGAGCGCAATCAGGTTTATATCGGGGTGCGCGGAACCTATTAAGACCTGTTTACGAAGTCTGGGCAGGGGATTGGGTTTTGGCTCATGCGGCAGTCCATCCTGTTTTTTTCCCAGCTCGAGGAACGTGAAAATTTGTCTGTTTACTTCCACCCATGATGCATGCAAAATCCAGTTATGCCTGAAAGCCCGGAAGTAAGTCTTCATTTCAGCGATTACTGGCGCGTTATCAAAAATCGCTGGCCCATCATCGCCACGGTTTTTGTTTTGGTCGTGGCCACCACCTATTTCTACACACGGAGCCTGTCCAAGATTTATTCGGCTTCTGCGGTGATCAAAGTTGAGCGCGAAAACAAGGACGTGTCGATTTTCAAGCAAGAGATGCAGGGGTTTGACCCGGTTTTTTTCCAGACGGAATATGAGCTGATCCAGTCGAAAAAAGTTCTTTATCCAGTCATTGATAAAATGGGTTTGCAGGACGTGCTTGCCAAGCAGTTGGGCTTGGAGCACATGGAACGGGACCAGGTTTATTTCCTGCTCCGCAACAACTTCCTGAAAGTACAACCTTATCGCAATACCAATCTGATTGAGATTGCCGTTGAAAGCCAGGATGCGGGCCAAGCCGCCGACCTGGCCAATGTGATTACCCGGCAATACCAGGAATACCGCATTCAGGATATCAACGAAAAATCAAGCAAAGGCCTGCAGACCATCCGAGAGGAACTGGACAAGCAAAAGAAGACGGTCCAGGAAGCCAGCGCAAAGGTGGAGAAAATCCGCAAGGACAAGAACATTGATGAGGAGGCTAGCAGCGGCGCTGATGCCACAACATCGCAGGAAATGGAATTACAGCGGAAGGAAGCGCTCCTGACTGAAGCCAAGGCTGATGCGCTGGGCCGGCAGGTGCGATATGACAAAGTCAAAAACATGAGCATTGAGGAACTGGAAACGGTTCTTCGCTCCATTGGCATTGAAGATTCGACAATTTCCACTCTGGAACAAAATTTTCTGAGCACACAACAGAACATTGAATATCTCGCGAAGCAGGGATACGAGTCCGATCACCCCAAGGTAAAATCCGCCGTCGCTTCACTTGACAAAATCCGCAGCCAGCTCAATCAACAGATTGCGGGAATCAAGACGGGATTGGAAATCGACTGCCAGGTTGCCAACAGCAAGGTCAAGAGCATCGAAGATGACGTGACTGCCATGCGGAACAAAAACCGGGCCAAGAAATCAGATGACATGGTACAGTTTGAGGAGGCAAAGCGGGAATTGACTACCCAGCAGTCACTGCTGGATGTTCTCATGGGGCGCTTCAAACAGGAGTCTTTTGATTCCCAGATCGGCAGCCGCCCGGTCATTATTGTGAACGAAGCGGAGGTTAACCGGGAGGCCATCCGGCCCCGGATGAGTTTGAATATTGCGCTCGCAGTTGCCGTTGGCCTGGTTCTGGGGATCTCGCTGGCCTTTTTCATCGAATATCTGGATACCAGCGTGAAGTCATTGGATGACGTCGAACGTTACCTGAATGCGACCGTGGTTGGCGTGATTCCAAATGGAGTCAACACGCTGAATCTGGAAGGACCGGACTCGCCCAATGCCGAAGCTTATCGCATCCTTCGCGCCAAGCTGGATCTTAAGGCCAAGCCGGATGGCGCCACAACCGTCACGATCGTCAGTGGTGGACCGGGAGAGGGAAAGACGACAACCCTGTTCAATCTGGCCTATGTTTGCGCGTATAGCGGCATCAATACGCTGATTGTGGACACGGATTTCCGTCGGCACTCGATCAATACCCTGCTGGGTGTTGAGAACGGCCAGGGACTTGCAGATTTCTTGCTGGGCTATCTTCCATTGCACGAATGCATCAAGAGCACCGAAATTCCAAACTTGCAGATAATCACCGCGGGGAAGCTTCCGCCGCAGTGCATGGGGGCTCTCAGCCCGGCCAAGATGTCCGAAATCATTGCCGTATTGAAACCCCATTACGACGTGATCATGTTTGATTCACCGCCGATTCTCGGCATCAGCGACGCCGCTGTGATCGTGCATGAAGTGGACATGACGCTATTGGCGATCCAGCACCGGCGCTATCCACGCAATATTTCGTGGCGCGCCAAAAAGGTAATCGAAGAAGTGCAGGGCCGTTTTGCTGGGGTGGTACTCAACAAGGTTTTGTTGCGCAGCGACGAGTCGTATTATTATTACACCAGTTATTATGGATACCACGGCTATTACGATGAGGATTCACGCCAGGAAGCCAAGGATCGAGCCAAAACCAACAAGCAAAAAATGCGCAAGCAGTTTGCCAAAAACACGGATAAAAACAGACCAAACACGCCTTCCTCAAAGCAGGACGGTGATTTGTATTGATAACTGAATAATGAGTTTTATGCGCAGCCTATCAGCATTGTTTCCCGGCCTTCCAGTCCTGTTGCTGGTCTTGTCGGGATGTTCCTCATTCCATTCCGGCTCCCAGGCATCCTCGGACCTGATGAAAACGGCCCAGCCTGCCAGTGTGCACAAGCCGGATGATTTGATCCGAAGCGGCGACAGCCTTATTATCCGCCTCACGGGCGTTCCGACGGATGACCAGGGTGTGTTTGAAGTCAAGGTGGATGAAAGCGGCCAGATTTCCATGCCCTATATCGGCAATATACCCGCCGTTGGATTGACAACCGTTTTGCTGAAGCAAAAGATCGAAACCCTCTACAAACTGAAAAAGATTTTTACCAATCCTAATATTACGGTGCTGGCAAATCAGGAACGTTATGTCAGTGTAACAGGCGAAGTGAGAAACCCTCAAAGAATGATATACACAAAGGATATTACGGCGCTGAGCGCCATTGCCGGCTGCGGGGGATTTACCGATTACGCGGATCGTCGGCATTGCAAGGTTCTGCGGGGTCCTGATACGATTGAATTTAATGCCAATGATATTTTGAATGATCCCTCGAAGGACGTCCCTCTGTTGCCAGATGACAAAATCCAGATTAACCGGAGCATTTTTTAATGTTTACCCGGGTTCTTCCGCGGTCTCTTGTTTCGCGTCCAAATGAAACCGCCGGATTCCGTTTACAGGCATGAGTCTCTCTGACGTAAAACTCGCAAAAATCTGCCGGGACTTTGCGCTTGAGAAAAAGGCTTTAAATCCGCTCATTTTGGATCTTTCAAAGCTGAACAGTCCCGCCTCCTTTTTCCTGATTTGTTCCGGCGAATCGGAACCCCAACTCAAAGCGATCGCGGACTCCATTCTCACGGGGCTCAAGGTGCAACACGGGTTGCGGGCTGCGGGACATGAGGGCAGCAGCGCCAGCCAGTGGATCATTCTTGATTACGGAAGCCTGCTGGTGCATGTCATGCACCCCGAGAAGCGCCGCTATTACAATCTCGAAAATCTTTGGCGGGATGCCAAGTTGGTCAAATAGGGCGGTGCTAAAAATAAAGGGGCCGACAGCGGCGCTCGTCCCTTCATCCGCCGATCGGACGCCTTGAATCGTCTTACATTTCCTCCAAGGTCTGGATACCAAGCAGATGCAGGCCCCGTTGCAGCACGTCGCCGGCAAGACGGCAAAGCTGCAGCCTCGAATTTTTAAGAGATTCGCTTTCCGCCTTTAGCACCGGGCAGTTTTCAAAGAAGCGGTGAAAAAGGGCCGCGCACTCGTAGAGATAATTGCAAATGTGGTGCGGCCTGTATTCGGCGGCGGCAAGTTGCACAACATCGCCGAATGCCAGGAGTTTCCGGGCAAGCTCCTGTTCCACAGCGTCGGCCAGTTCGAAACCTGATGAACCCCCGGCGCTTCCGGCGCGGCGAAGGATGGAACGGGTGCGGACATAGGCATTCAGGAGATAAGGCGCGGTGTTGCCATCAAACGACAGCAGACGGTCCCAATCAAAAACATAATCCAAATTCCGGTTTTGGGACAAATCGGCGTATTTAAGCGCGCCAAGCCCGACAGTGCGTGCGATTTCGCGTTGCCGCTCCGCGGGCAAATCGCCGCGTTTGGCTGAGATGACGGCCTGTGCCCGTTCTTCGGCTTCATCCAGCAGGGCCTTTAATTTGACGGGTTTGCCTTCCCGGGTCTTGATGGGGGTTTTGTCCGGTCCAAGAATGGTTCCGAACCAGACATGTTCCAATTCAACCTTCAGGCCCCAACGTTGGACCGTGGCAAATAATTGGCGGAAATGCAATTGTTGGCGCGCATCGGTCACATAGACGGCCTTGTCCACTTTCAGTTGTTTGACACGATACCAGATGGTGGCGAGGTCGGTGGTGCCATAGAGAAAAGCTCCGTCCGATTTTTGAATCAAAAACGGATTGTCCTTGAGGCCTTCCTTCCCGTTCACAAGAAAGGGGTCGTTATTTTCCGGCAGCGTATGGTCGGAAAAGACGGCGACGGCACCTTCGCTTTTTCGGGCGATGCCCTTTTTCAACAATTCGTCCACCACAAGGGGAAGCTGGTCGTTGTAAAAGCTTTCTCCCAGCGTGTGGTCGAAACGCACATCCAGGCGCTCGTAAATGCGAGCAATGGCATCCTTTGAAAGATCGATGAATTTTTGCCAGAGCGCGCGGTTTTCCGGATCTCCCTGCTGAAGTTTTAACAGTTCATTCCGGGCTTGGTTGAGAGTTTCCGGGTTCGTTTTGCTTTCTTCCTGTACATTCTTGTAAAGCGCCTCGAGATGGCCGAAGGGGTCCGATCTCAGGGCTTCCTCGCTTCCTCCACGCTTATAGCCTAACAAAACCATCCCGAACTGCGTGCCCCAGTCGCCCAGGTGATTGTCACGGATCACATGATGGCCGAGGGCGGACAGGATGCGGGCGAGGCTTTCTCCCAACACTGTGCTGCGGATGTGGCCGACATGCATTTCCTTTGCCACATTGGGCGAGCTGAAATCGAGCAGGATGGCCAGAGGTTTCCCGGTTGCCGGAATGGATAATTTTGGGTCGCAGGCCATGATGGACAGCGCGTTGGCAATGGCTTCGGGTGTAAAGGTGAAGTTGACAAATCCGGGCCCGGCGATTTCGACCTTTTGGAATTCCTTCCGGCCTTCAAAACAGGAGGCCAAGCGTGTGGCGATCTCCCGCGGGTTGGCTTGCAGGCTTTTACCGGCGACGAGCGCCAAATGAGTCTGGAAATGCCCAAAACGTTCATCCTGGCAGGGTTTGGCCCACGGACCCGCGCCGATTTTTAAATTGTTTTCCACTATCCAAGACTGGAGCTCGGATTCTAGCTGCGACAGGATGGACATGGTCAGGACGCTCGTATCAGGCGCAGAAGTTGTTCACGATTTTCGACACCGGCCAGATTTTGTTTCATGCCGGGTTTGCTGAAAAATTTTCCGATTTCGGCGAGCGTGCGCAGATGAGCCGCATAATCATTGGAGGGCACCAGAACCATCAAAAAAAAGATGACGGGTTTGCCATCGGTTGCGGAACATTCGAGTCCCTCGGAATGCCTGCCTGCAATAACGACGACCTGTGGCAATCCCTGTATGGAGGCATGGGGCAGAGCAATGCCTTCTCCCACCGAGGTGGTGAGTTTGTTTTCACGATCCATGAGGGATTCGACGATGATCTGGGACAGGTCTGCGGGTATGCGTTTGGTGCTGACAAGGTGGGAAACCATTTCATGAAAAACGGCTTCCTTTGTTTTTCCCCGGAGTCCGGGTAAAAAACACTCTCCCTGAAACAAGCTGGCCAAAGACATTTGCATAATGATGCCAAGGGCAGTCAATATACGTCGCAGATTTTAGAATGCCAGCCTGTATAATGCGCGGCATTGAGCGGCGCAAAATTGGTAATAGAAAACCGTGTAATCCCAGAGAGTCCAAAGCCCTTCGCGCCATTTCTCAGGCTGCAGCCAAATCCACAACAGCGCGCAAAGAATCAGCATGTTGGAGGCCAGGATGACGACGAAGGAAAAAACATAACCTTGGGAGGCAAAATCCGGCTGTTCCGTTTTTAACAGGCTTGCAGTAAAACAAAAGTGGAAGCCCCAGGTTGCCCCCCAGAAGATCAAAAAAGCCCATTCCCACGAATCGGCCTGCGGCCAGAACAGACGGAGGATGAACCATGCGATTCCAGTGGCCGCCGGATAGAACGGGATGATGTATGGGGCAAGGGCGGTCCAGGCCGAAAGGGTGTCGGTCACGACATGGCCGCCCCCGGAGCCGACTTTAAAGCCCGAAACGCGGCCTCCGCTCACCAGCACGGCCAGGGCATGGGTGGTTTCATGGCCAAAAACGTAAAGCAGGTTCCAACGCGGCAGGGCGAAATAAACCGAAACCATCGTGGAAAACCCCAATCCCAGGCAAAAAATCGTCATCCATGGGATTTTATCCTGCAGTGCGAGGCAGGACGCGGTCGTGTAATAGGTAAAACGACCTATTGCGACCAAAGCCGGCAAGAGGGCCAGGGCAATGAGGAATTTAACAAACTTCACCACTTGACTTTAGAAGCGCACTTCAGAATAGTCATGCCCTATCTATGGCAAATACAAAGTCTGCAGCTAAAAGGGCGCGAGTCAGCCAGCGCCGCCGTGACATAAACAAAAAACGTGGCACGGCCTACAAACAGGCGGAAAAGAAATTCAAAGCCCT